>JALYGY010000001.1 GCA_030776865.1 Actinomycetota bacterium
CGGCGGCGGCAAGACCATCTGGCGCAACCCTCAGAGCGGCCGCCTGTATCCCCAATCCGTCGCGATAACGATGGTGAGGGAGGGCCCGAGCCCCAGGATCGTCGACGAGGCGCCGGGGGACCGGGCGTGACCCGCGAGATGGCGCGGCGTGAAAGGGATTTAGAAGCGGGAGAGCTACCGGTTGCCGGGGCGGCGGGGCTCGATCTTCGCGAGTTGTTAGCGCGTGATCAACCGCCTTCGCGGCGCCCCATTCTCCTCCGGAGCAAGAGAGCGACGAGGATCAGGACCACGAGGGCGATGATACCGTAGCCGAAGGACTTCGCGACGGCCAGGAGCTTGCTCCAGTAAGCGCCGAAGGCGTAGCCGACGAGCGTGTAGGCGATCGCCCACACGGCGGCCGCCGAGAGGTTGTAGGGGAAGAACTTGTAGTACTTCATCCTGCTCACCCCGGCGAACAGGGGGGTCATGCTGCGCAAGCCCGGCCCGAAGCGGCCGACAAAGACCATCTTCCCGCCGTGGGTCTCGAAGTAGCTCTCCACCCTCGCCAGGTTCTTCTCATTGATCAGGAAGTGGAGAAGACGCATCTTGAGGACGCGCTCTATAAGGGCCCGCCCGCCGATGCGTCCGATCCAGTAAACCGCGTTATCCGAGGCCAGGGCCCCGGCAAAGCCGGAGAGCATCACCAGCGGCAGCGCCGCCCGGCCGATGTTGGAGAACCAACCCCCGGCGAAGAGGACCACGTCCCCCGAGGCCGGCAGCCCGAAGTTGTCCAGCGCCGCCCCGATAAAGATCACGACGTAGCCGTGGGTGAGCAGCAGATCCATCACGAACCGCAGGATGCCCCGCGGCGAGTCGGGGATGGACACGATGAGGTCGAAGAGGTTCTGCATAAACCGAAGCTTTATACCACGCATGATGGGTTGACGCGCATGGGAGGCACGGCTATGCTGCCCCTTCAACAAGGGGCGGAAGGAATATCAGGAAGCCGGTGAGAATCCGGCGCGGTCCCGCCACTGTAACCGGGAAGCGAGCCCGAGCGAAACGCCACTACTCCTTATACGGGGAGCGGGAAGGCCAGGGGGAGCGGGGATCCGGGAGCCAGGAGACTGTACTGCCGCTCGTCATAAACCCGACCGGGGCGAGGACCCCGAGAAGGAGGTCTGCATGGACAGGGTCGCAGGGAAGGCATCCCTCCCCATCTGGCTGGCGCTGATCGCGCTCACGATCTTCGCCGTCCTCTTCGATAACGGCGCGCTGCTCGCGCCCCTCCTCGGAGAGGCGGCGGCTACGAACAACTACCTGCAC
The DNA here is from genome assembly GCA_030776865.1 of Actinomycetota bacterium. Lineage (GTDB taxonomy): Bacteria > Actinomycetota > Rubrobacteria > Rubrobacterales > Rubrobacteraceae > JALYGY01. The sequence continues at coordinate 1,306 of JALYGY010000001.1, forward strand.
GAGCTCTTCCACGACGGGCGGCACGTCCTCGGCGCCCCCTGCCACTAGGTGCTCTAGCCTAATGCCCTGGGCTTACCTCCGCAGGGGCCTGACCGCCGGCCTGCTCGCCGGTCTGCTCGCCGGGATCTTCGCCTATCTCTTTGCCGAGCCCGTCCTCGACCGGGCGATAACGTTGGAGAGCGCCACGCACGAGCACGGCGAGGTGGTGTTCGACCGCGGCGAGCAGAGGGCCGGCCTGATCCTGGCTACCACTCTCTACGGGACGTCCGTCGGCGCCCTTTTCGGCCTCGTCTCGGCCTTTTTCCGGCGGCACAGCCCGGTCCTTAGCGAGTGGCGCCGAAGCCTCGCCCTGGCTGGCGCCGTATTCCTCGGGGCGGTGCTGCTGCCGTTCCTGAAGTACCCGCCGAACCCGCCCGGCGTCGGCGCGGACCCGGCGACCCTCGCCGAGCGCACCCTGGCCTACCTCGCCATGGTCGCCCTCGGCATGCTCGCCGTGGGAGCCGCCTGGAGGTTCGCCCGCGGGCTCGAAAAGGTCTCGCTCCCCGTGCGCGACCTCACGGCCGGCGGGATCCTCGCGGGTCTCTGGGCCTTTCTCTACCTCGCCATGCCGGAGTTCGGCGGGACCGGCGGACACGCGCCCGCCGAGCTCGTCTGGAACTTCAGGCTCTCCTCGCTCGGGACGCAGCTCGTGCTGTGGGCGGGGATCGGCTGCATCTTCGGGCTGCTCGGCGAGCGGGCGAGCCGGAGGACGACGCTTTGAGGGGAGCCCTGCTCGTCGCCGGGACCCACTCGGACGCCGGGAAGAGCGTCGTCGTCGCCGGCATCTGCCGCTGGCTCGCGCGCGAGGGCGTACGGGTAGCCCCCTTCAAGGCGCAGAACATGGCGCTCAACTCCTTCGTGACGCTGGAGGGGGCGGAGATAGGCCGCGCTCAGGCTGCCCAGGCCGCCGCCGCCCGCATCACGCCCGAGGCCGCCATGAACCCGATACTCCTGAAGCCCTCCGCACGAAATACGCAGGTGATCTTGCGCGGCAGACCCTGGGCCACGGCGAGCGCGAAGAGCTATGGGAAGATGAAGAAAAAGCTCCTGCCCATCGTCCTCGAGACCCTGGAAGACCTGAGGAGCCGCTTCGACGTGGTCGTCTGCGAAGGCGCAGGCAGCCCGGCGGAGATAAACCTGCGGTCCCGCGACCTCGCGAACATGGGGCTCGCCCGGGCGGCGAAGATGCCCGTAATCCTGGTAGGGGATATAGATCGCGGAGGGCTCTTCGCCAGCCTCTACGGGACGCTCGCGCTCCTCTCTGCTGAGGACCAGGCCCTGATCAGCGGCTTCCTCGTCAACAAGTTCCGGGGTGACCCGGCGGTGCTGGCGCCGGGCCTGGAGGGACTCAGCCGGCTGACCAATCGGCCTTTTATCGGGACGCTGCCATACGTGTGGGGGCTGGGGCTCGACGGAGAGGATTCGCTCGCCCTCGACGCGCCCGCGGAGACGAAGGCGCCGCTCCGTGGCGACGTTCTGCGGGTCGCGGTCGTCAGGCTTGGGCGCATCAGCAACTTCACCGACTTCGACGCCCTCGCCCACGAGCCTGGTGTCTGGGTATCTTTCACGACCTCGCCGGCGGAGGTACTGGCTGCCGACCTCGCGATCATCCCCGGCACCAAGGCCACCGTCGCGGACCTCGCCGGGTTGCGCTCACGCGGCTTGGACCGCGTCTTTGCCGAGCGGACGCGGTTGGCTCTTCCCACTCTAGGTGTCTGCGGCGGCTACCAGATGCTCGGGGAGCGCATAGTGGACGGGATCGAGAGCGAAGAAGGGGAGGTATCCGGGCTGGGGCTCTTGCCCGTCGGAACCGTATTCGAGAGAGATAAGCTGCTCGCCCGTCCCTCAGGGAGGGCGCCGCTCTTCGGGGATGCCGAGGTCTCGGGGTACGAGATCCGGCACGGCAGGGTCTTCCGCCACGGTGGAGAACCGCTGTTCGTCGGCGACGGCCTCGACGAGGGGTGCAAGGTCGGGGCGACTCTAGGGACCTCCTGGCACGGGGTGATGGAGTCCGACGGCTTCCGCCGGAGCTTGCTGGGCTGGGTCGCGAGGGAACGTGGCCTGGACTGGGCGCCCGGCGAGGAGTCCTTCGCCGCCGCGCGCGAGAGGAGGCTCGAGAAGCTGGGGGATCTCGTGGCCGACAACGTCGACCGAGAAGCCCTGTTGCGCCTGATAGACGACGGACCGCCCCCGGGGCTGCCGGTGATCAGGCTTCAGGAAAGAGGAGGCGAGTCGACTGGTATGCGAATGGAGTCCGAACCGAACGGCAAAGCCCCAACGCTCGGGCCGGTCGTATCCGCGGACCCGACTGTCGAAACGAGCGGATCCAAAAACCTGAAGCCTCCTGCGAAAGCTGAAACCTGATGCCTGAAACCTTCTTGTTCCTAACTACCGCCGACACCGAGATCCTGGCCGCCGCAAGGGCTGCCGAGACACTACCCGAGGGGTTTCCGGAGATCCTCTGCTGTAACCCGGCGAAGATCGAGGACGCAGAGAGATTCTTCGATAGAGCGCTGCCGGGGGCGCGCGCGGCGATGGTTAGGTTGCTCGGCGGGCGTAGGGCCTGGCCCGAAGGGTTTGAAGAGCTGCGCCGCCGGTGCGAGGAGCTTGGGGTGCCGCTTATGGCCTTCGGCGGAGAGGCCGAGCCCGACGCGGAGCTCACCGCCCTCTCGACGGCGCCCTCCGGCGCGGTGGCCGAGGCCTTCGAGTACCTCAGACGCGGTGGGATCTCCAACACAGCGAACCTCCTCCGCTTTGTCGCGGACACGCTCCTCTTCGAGGGCTACGGCTTCGAGCCCCCTTCCCCGCTACCGGACCTCGGCGTCTACCACCCGCGGCTCGCCGAGGGCTCGTCCCTCGAAGAGCTTCTCGCGCAGCACGAGAGAGAGAGACCGACGGTCGGCGTCGTCTTCTACCGGACGCACCTCTTGGGGGGCAACACCCGCTTTGTGGATGCGCTCGTGGAGGCGCTGGAGGGGGCGGGGGCGAACGCCCTGCCCGTCTACTGCTACTCGCTGCGGGCGGACGCAGAGAGAAGGGTGCCCGCGCTGGAGATGCTGAAGGGTCGCGTGGACTGCCTCGTGACCACCGTTCTCGCCAGCGGGGGCTCCAACGCCGCAGACGCGCAGAGCGGGGACGGGCCGGAGGGCTGGCTCGAGTGGGAGGTCCCGGCGCTCGAGGAGCTCGAGGTTCCGGTGGTGCAGGGTATCTGCGCGACCTCCTCGCGTGGGGCGTGGCTCGAATCCGACGCCGGACTCTCGCCGCTCGACACCGCCTGGCAGGTGGCTATTCCCGAGTTCGACGGCAGGATCGTCTCCGTCCCCTTCTCCTTCAAGGAGCGCGTCGAGGATGCTTCCCCGGTCGGAGCCCCTCTGACCCTCTACCGGGCTGACCCCGAGCGCACGGAGCGCCTCGCCGGGCTCGCCGCCAGGTTCGCCAGGCTCCGGTGCATCCCGAACGAGGCCAAGAAGGTGGCGATACTACTCTCCAACTACCCCACCAAGCACTCGAGGGTGGGCAACGCCGTGGGCCTCGACACCCCGGCGAGCGCCGTGCGGCTGCTGCGGGAGATGAAAGGGGCGGGTTATAGGGTGGACGGTGCACCCGAGGAGGGGGATGCCCTGATCCACGCGCTCATCAAAGCCGGGGGGCACGATCTCGAGTTTCTCACCGGGGAGCAGCTAGACGGTGCGGTCGGCAGGCTGGACGCCCGGCGTTACGCAGAGTGGTTCGCCCGGCTTCCGGTGGAGCTGCGCGCCGGAGTCGACGAACACTGGGGACCGCCGCCGGGCGAGCTCTACGTGGACGGCGGAGAGATCGTGGTCGCGGGCCTCCTCTTCGGCAATGTCTTTATCGGGATCCAGCCGCCAAGGGGGTTCGGGGAGAACCCCATCGCCGTCTACCACGACCCCGACCTGCCGCCGACGCACCACTACCTCGCCGCCTACTGGTGGATCATCGAGAGCTTCGGCGCCGACGCGATGGTCCACCTCGGCAAGCACGGAACCCTGGAGTGGCTCCCAGGCAAGTCCCTTGGGCTCTCGTCCTCTTGCGCCCCGGACGCGGCGCTTAAGCACGTGCCGCTCTTCTACCCGTTCGTGGTCAACGACCCAGGGGAGGGGACGCAGGCCAAAAGGAGGGCGCACGCAACCATTGTCGACCACCTCATCCCGCCAATGACGCGGGCGGAGACCTACGACGACCTGGCCCGTTTGGAGCAACTGCTGGACGAGTACTACCAGGTCGAAACCCTCGACCCGTCGAAGCTTCCGGCGCTTCGGGCCAGGATCTGGGAGACTTTACGCGACGCCGAGCTGCACAGGGACCTCGGGGTCGAGGAGCAGCCCGAGGAGTTCAGCGACTTCCTCAACCACGTGGACGGCTACCTGTGCGAGATCAAAGACCTCCCTATCAGGGGCGGCCTGCACACTTTGGGCGAAGCGCCCGAAGGCGAACCCTTGCGGCACCTCGTCGCCCAGATACTGCGCCTCGGCACCGGCGAGGTCCCAGGGCTCAGGCGCGCCGTCGGGGCTACCTACGGCCTCGACGAGCGCTCCCTCTCGGAGAACGGCGGCGCGAGGGTCGAGGCCCCGAAGGAGCTCATCACGCCCTTCCCCGGCCCCTCCATTACCGCCTCGGACCTCCTGGACCGGTTGGAGGAGGCCTCGCAGGCGCTCCTCCTCGCGATGGAGGGGCGCGGCTGGGAGGCCGAGGCGGCGCAGAAGGTCTGCGAGGATACTCTGGGCGTTACGAGCGCGGGCGTGGTGGGGTCGTTGCGGTTCGCCGCCGAGGAGGTCGTGCCGCGCCTGATGCGCACACCGGAGGAGATGGAGAACCTGCTCGGCGGCCTCTCGGGCGGGTATGTACCCGCCGGACCGTCCGGGTCACCTACGCGCGGGCTGGTGAACGTGCTGCCGACCGGGCGCAACTTCTACTCGGTTGACCCGAAGGCGCTGCCTTCGAGGCTCTCGTGGGAGGTCGGGCGGGACCTCGCGGACGACCTGCTGGGGCGCTACCTGAACGAGGAGGGACGGTACCCGGAGACCGTCGGCATCGTGGTGTGGGGCACGGCGGCGATGCGCACGCAGGGCGACGACGTCGCGGAGATCCTGGCGCTCCTGGGCGTGCGTCCGACCTGGAACGAGGAGTCGCTGCGGGTGACGGGTCTGGAGGTGATGCCGCTGGAGGAGTTGGGTAGGCCCCGGATAGACGTGACGGTCAGGATCAGCGGCTTTTTCAGGGACGCTTTTCCGAACCTGATCTCCCTTGTGGACGACGCCGTTCGCGCGGTGGCGGCGCTCGACGAACCTATTGGGATGAACTTCGTAAAGAAACACGCCGTGAAAGAGAGGGATTCCGGGGCCGACGAGCGCCGCTCCACGACCCGCATCTTCGGCTCCAAGCCCGGCGCCTACGGGGCCGGCCTCCTACCCCTTATAGACGCCCGCAACTGGAGGGATGACGAGGACCTCGCCGAGGTCTACGCCGTCTGGGGCGGCTACGCCTACGGCAAGGACTTGAACGGCGTCGAAGCTCGCGAAGCTCTGGCGGCGAACCTGAAGCGTACGGAGGTCGCGGTAAAGAACGTGGACAACCGCGAGCACGACCTCTTCGACTCGGACGACTACTTCCAGTACCACGGGGGAATGATCGCCGCCGTCCGGGCCCTCACCGGCCGCGACCCGAAGGGCTTTATCGGCGACTCAGCCGACCCGACGCGCCCCAAAACGAGGAGCCTCTCCGAGGAGGCTCGCCGCGTCTTCCGCTCGCGGGTGGCGAACCCCAAGTGGATAGAGGCCATGCAGCGCCACGGCTACAAGGGCGCCTTCGAGCTCTCCGCCACCGTGGACTACCTCTTCGGCTACGACGCCACTGCCGGCGTCGTCGAGGACTGGATGTACCGCGACGTGACCCGCAGGTACGTCCTCGAGGAGGAGGTGCGGGACTTTATGCAAGAGGCCAATCCCTGGGCCCTGCGCGCCATCTCCGAGCGTCTCCTTGAGGCGGCGGAGCGCGGCCTCTGGTCCGAGCCAGACCCCGAGGTCCTCGATGCCCTCAAGGCCGCCTACCTGGAGAACGAAGGAATCCTGGAGGAGGGCTCCGCATGAACTCCCCATACCCCTTCTCCGCTATCGTCGGGCAGGAGGATTTGAAGCTGGCCCTGCTCCTCAACGCGGTCTCCCCTGAGGTCGGGGGCGTCCTGGTGCGCGGCGAGAAGGGAACCGCGAAGTCCACCGCCGTGCGGGCGCTCGCTGGCCTCCTGCCCCCCATAAAGGTCGTCTCCGGCTGCCCGTACTCCTGCGACCCCGAGGACCCGAACCCCGAGTGCCCCGCGGGGCCGCACCCGCAGGAGGCGCTGTGGGAGTGGCGCCCGGTGCGGCTCGTAGAGCTGCCGGTGGGTGCGAGCACGGACCGGCTCACGGGGACGCTGGATATCGAGAGGGCGCTTGCCGAGGGGGAGAAGGCGTTCGAGCCGGGTCTTCTAGCGGCGGCGCACCGGGGCATCCTCTACGTGGACGAGGTGAACCTCCTCTCCGACCACCTCGTGGATCTTCTGCTCGACGTGGCGGCGATGGGCGTGAACTACGTGGAACGCGAGGGGGTTAGCGTCCGGCACCCGTCGCGCTTTATCCTGGTGGGAACGATGAACCCGGAGGAAGGGGAACTCAGGCCACAACTCCTGGACCGCTTCGGCATCACGGTCGAGGTCTCCGGCAGCCTCGAGGCGGCCGAAAGGGTTGAGGTGGTCCGGCGTAGGCTGAACTACGAGGCCGACCCGGAAGCTTTCGCCGGCAAGTGGGCCGCCGCCGACGGGGAGCTCGCCCGCGGCGTGCGGGAGGCCAGCGAGCGTCTCCCCGCCACGCACGTCTCCGAAGAGACGCTCCACACGATAGCCGCCCTGTGTACGCATCTCGGCGTGGACGGCCTGCGCGGCGACCTCGTGACCGCGAAGGCCGCCCGCGCTCTGGCCGCCTGGGAAGGGCGCGAGACGGTCGCCGTAGACGATGTGCGCCGGGCCGCGCTCCTCGCCCTCGCGCACCGCCGGCGGCGCAACGCGTTCGACGAGGCCGGCATAGACTCGGAGGAGCTCGAGAGGCTCCTCTCCGAAGACCCCGGCCCGGACCCCCCGTCCGGCGGCGGCGCTCCCCCGCACAACGGTGGTGATACCGGCTCGCGGTCGGAGGGTTCCACGACGGAACCCTCCGAGGCAAGGTCCGGCTCCGGGGAGCGGACCTTCTCCGCCACGGAAGGGTTCGAGCCGACTCGCCTGGAGGTGCCGGAGAAAGGCCGCGGAGGGCCTCTGGGGCGCCGGAGCCGTGTCGTGGGAGACCAAGGACACCCCGTCGGTGACCGTGAGGTCGAGGGAGCGGCGAAGGACGTGGCGCTCGCGGCGACCATAAGAGCAGCGGCCCCGCACCAGCGGACGCGGGGCAGGGTGGGAACCGGCCTCGTTCTGCGTCGCGAGGACCTGCGGGAAAAGGTCCGCGAGGGTCGAGAGGGCAACCTCGTCCTCTTCGTCGTGGACGCGAGCGGCTCGATGGCAGCCCGCAGGCGGATGGCGGCCGTGAAGGGTGCCGTACGCTCGCTGCTCACCGACGCCTACCAGCGGCGGGACAAGGTCAGCCTCATCTCTTTCAGGGGCGACGATGCGCGAGTCCTGCTTCCGCCGACCTCCAGCGTGGAGCTCGCGACCTCCCGGATAAGGGAGCTACCGACCGGCGGACGCACGCCGCTCGCTGCGGGCCTACAGCGTGCTATTGAGGTACTCGAGCGCGAACGGTTGCGGGAGGAGGAGCGCCGTCCTCTGCTCGTGCTTCTCACCGACGGGCGGGCGACGGCGGGGACGGACCCGCACGGCGTGGCCGCGCAGCTGCGGAGGCTGGGGGTCGCGTCGGTCGTTGTTGACACCGAGGAGGGATACGTGAGGCTCGGGATGGCCCATACGCTGGCGGAGGCCATGGGGGCGAGGTGTCTGCGCCTCGAGGAGCTACGAGTAGATTCGCTGGTCGGGCTGGTGGAGAGGAGAAGGGTGGCGTGAGCGAGGCCAGGGAGCCGCGCGCGGAGCGGCTGCGACGCCGCTCGAAGAGGGAGCGGCCGCTCCTGATCGTGAACACCGGGCACGGCAAGGGCAAGAGCACGGCAGCGTTCGGGATCATGCTCCGGGCCTGGGCCCGCGGCTACCGCGTGGGCGTCTACCAGTTCGTCAAGAGCGGCAAGTGGCAGGTGGGCGAGCACAAGGCCGCCGACGTTCTAGGCAACATAGACTGGTTCAAGATGGGCGACGGCTGGACGTGGACCTCGAGAGACCTGGAGGGTAGCGCACAGTTGGCCCGGGAGGGTTGGGAGGAGGTCAAGCGGCGTCTCGCCGACGAGACCTACGACATGCTCCTCCTCGATGAGTTCACCTACCCGATGAAGTTCGGCTGGGTGGATGCGCAAGAGGTGGTCGAGGTGCTACGGAACAGACCCGGCTTCCAGCACGTCGTCATCACGGGCCGCGACGCGCCTCAGGAGCTCGTAGAGATCGCCGACCTCGTCAGCGAGGTCATAAAGGTGAAGCACCCCTTCGACGAGGGCTACCGCGGGCAGAAGGGGATCGAGTGGTGAGGATTCCACGGGTAGTCGTCGCGGGCACCCACTCGGGCGTGGGCAAGACCACCGTCGCCTCCGGCCTCATGGCCGCGCTCGCGCGCAAGGGCCTCCGCGTTGCCCCCTTCAAGGTAGGCCCGGACTTTATAGACCCCTCCTACCACGCTCTGGCCGCCCGCCGCCCCGGACGCAACCTCGACGCTTTCCTCTCCGGAGAGGCACTGATCCCCCCCCTCTTCGCCCACGGCTCCAGGGGCGCAGATGTGGGGATCGTAGAGGGCGTCATGGGCCTCTTCGACGGGAAAGGTGGCGCCGGAGAGTTCGCCTCGACCGCCCACGTCGCGAAGCTGCTCGGGGCGCCGGTTGTGCTGGTGGTAGACGCATCAGCCATGGCCCGTTCGGCTGCGGCCATCGTGCACGGCTACGCGACCTTCGACCCGACGGTCGACGTGGCCGGTGTGATCCTGAACCGCGTCGGCTCCACAGCGCACGAGAGGATGCTCCGCGAGGCCGTGGCCCGTCTCAACATCCCGGTCCTCGGCGTCCTGCACCGCGACGCGCGCGTGGCCACCCCGGACAGGCACCTCGGCCTCGTACCCGTGGCCGAGCGGCGGGACGAGGCACCCGCCGCCCTCGCCGCGGTGGGACGGGTGATCTCGCGCTCCTGCGACCTCGCGGGCATCCTGCGCCTCGCCCGCTCCGCCGGTCCTCTGAGCACGGAACCCTGGAACCCGGAGGCCCCCGAGGCGGGACCACCGGCGCGCGTCGCGGTCGCGGCCGGCCCCTCCTTCAGCTTTCTCTACGAAGAGAACCTGGAGCTGCTGCGGGGAGCGGGAGCGGAGGTCACCCTCTTCGACCCGATCTCCGACGAGGACCTCCCCCAAGGCACCGACGCCCTCTACCTCGGCGGCGGCTTCCCCGAGACCTACGCCGAAGCCCTCGCCGCGAACGAACCGCTGAGAGAGAGGGTGCGCCGGTTCGCGGCGGAGGGGCG
>JALYGY010000002.1 GCA_030776865.1 Actinomycetota bacterium
GGCGCTCCGTGAACGAGCAGATAGAGCTCGTTCGTCGCGCCTGGGAGGAGTTCCAGACCCTCGAGCCGCGCCAGATCGTGGACGACGAGGAGCTCTTCCGCGAGATGAAGGACCGCTTCGGCGACGAGTACGGCTACGGCGTGTACTTCCGCGGGGGCATGGGCGCCGAGGCCATCCGCGACCTTATAGGGCAGGTCGACCTCGAGAGGGAGGCCCAGGACCTGCGCGATACCGTGGGCGACTCGAGGGGCCAGAAGCGACAGAAGGCCATAAAGAGGTTGAAGGTCGTCGACGCCTTCCGCACCAGCGGCAACAGGCCGGAGTGGATGATCATGGACGTCATCCCGGTCCTGCCGCCGGACTTGAGGCCGATGGTCCAGCTCGACGGTGGCCGCTTCGCCACCAGCGACCTCAACGACCTCTACAGGCGCGTCATAAACCGCAACAACCGACTCCGGCGTCTGCTCGACCTCGGGGCCCCGGACGTGATCGTGAACAACGAGAAGCGGATGCTCCAGGAGGCCGTTGACGCCCTCTTCGACAACGGCCGGCGCGGACGCGCCGTTACCGGAGCCGGAAACCGGGCCCTCAAGAGCCTCTCCGATATGCTCAAGGGCAAGCAGGGCCGCTTCCGGCAGAACCTGCTGGGCAAGCGGGTGGACTACTCGGGCCGGTCTGTCATCGTGGTCGGTCCGGGCCTCAAGATGCACCAGTGCGGCCTCCCCCGTTTGATGGCGGTCGAGCTCTTCAAGCCGTTCGTCATGAAGGTCCTGGTGGACCGGGCGCTCGCCCCGAACATCCGGAGCGCCAAGCAGATGGTCGAGAGGATCAGGCCCGAGGTCTGGGACGTTCTCGAGGACGTGATCAAGGAGCACCCGGTCCTGCTCAACCGCGCCCCAACCCTCCACCGTCTCGGCATCCAGGCCTTCGAGCCGGTGCTGGTCGAGGGCAAGGCGATCCAGATCCACCCGCTCGTGTGCGCCGCTTTTAACGCGGACTTCGACGGCGACCAGATGGCGGTGCACGTCCCCCTGAGTCCGGAGGCGCAGGCCGAGGCGCGCGTCCTGATGCTCTCGACGCAGAACATCCTGCTCCCGGCGAACGGGTTCCCCATCGCCGTGCCTTCGCAGGACATGGTCCTGGGTCTTTACTACATCACCCACGCCTCCGAGGACCTCGCCGATAGGGAACCCAGGGCGTACCTCTCCTCCTACGACGAGGCCGAGGCGGCGTACAAGGAGGGCTCGCTCAAGATCCACGACAAGGTCCTGTACCGCAGAGACGGCGGGAGAGTGGAGACCACCCTCGGGCGCGTCCTCTTCAACGAGAACGTCGAGCAGACCCTGAGGGATTACCTCGGCGAGGCGTACGAGCCCTCCTCGTACGAGTTCGTCAACCACGAGCTCAAAAAAGGTGAGATCAAATCCCTCGTCGCCGAGTACGTCGACCGCTACCCGACCGAACTCGTGAGCCGGCTCCTGGACACCCTGAAGAGGGTCGGCTTCCACACGGCCACGCGGGCGGGCATCTCCATCGGCAAGAACGACATCGTCGTGCCCGTACAGAAGGGCGAGATCCTCGAGAACTACGAGAACCTCGTCGACGAGGTCGAGGAGCAGTGGGAAGGTGGCTTTATCTCCGACGACGAAAGGTTGGAGCGCGTGATCACGCTCTGGACCGAGGCCAAAAACGACGTCGAAGGCGCCATGAAGGCGAACCTCTGGAAGCTGAACCCGATCTACATGATGGCCAACTCCGGCGCGCGCGGTAACTACTCCCAGATCACCCAGCTCGCCGGCATGCGCGGCCTGATGACGAACACAAAGGGCGAGATCATCGACGAGCCCGTGAAGAGCAACTTTATGGAGGGGCTCTCGGTGCTGGAGTACTTCACCTCCACGCACGGCGCCCGTAAGGGGCAGGCCGACACGGCTCTGCGTACCGCCGATTCGGGCTACCTCACGCGTCGCCTCGTCGACGTGGCCCAGGACGTGGTCATAAACGAGGAGGACTGCGGCACCGACGGCTACGCCGAGCTGCCACTCTATCTCGATGGGGGCAGGGGAGACGCGAACGACAGTGTAGCCGCCCGCTACCTGGCCCGTGACCTCGTAGACCCCCAGACCGGAGAGGTCCTCGCCGCAGCCGGCACCGACATTACGCCGCGCCACCTCGCTCTCTGGCGCGAGAACCTGCCGCGCGAGACGATCATCCCCGTCCGCACCCCCTCGAAGTGCGAGAGCCCGCAGGGCGTGTGCCAGAGGTGCTACGGGCGGGCGCTCTCGACCTACCGCCCCGTCGACGTCGGCGAGGCCGTCGGTATCATCGCGGCCCAGTCCATCGGAGAGCCGGGTACCCAGCTCACCATGCGCACCTTCCACACCGGCGGCATCGCCGGCGAGGACATCACGGCCGGCCTTCCCCGTGTCGTAGAGCTCTTCGAAGCGAGGCACCCGAAGGCCGAGGCCATCCTCTCCGAGATCGACGGCCGGGTAAACCTGGAGGAGGCCGACTCCGACCGCATGATCAAGGTCGTCGTGGCCTCCCCTGACGGCACCGAGGTTAGAGACTACCGGGTCGAGCGCCAGCTCCTCAGGCCCGAGTTCGTCGAGGGCGCACAGGTGAGGGCCAACACCCCGATCACCGAAGGGGCCGTCTACCCGCACGCGGTCCTCGAGAACGACCTGCGCTACGACCGCGGCACTACCGCCACCGAGCGCTACCTGGTCGACGAGGTGCAGAAGGTCTATCGCGCCCAGGGCGTGGACATCCACGACAAGCACATCGAGGTCATCGTGCGCCAGATGCTGCGCAAGGTCGTCGTGGACGACCCCGGCGACACGAACCTCCTGCCCGAGCAGGTCGCCGACCGGTTCGCCGTGCTCGCCGAGAACGAGCGCGTCGAGGCCGAGGACGGCAAGCCCGCGGAGTTCCACACGATCCTGATGGGCATAACCAAGGCCTCGCTGGCCACCGACAGCTTCCTCTCGGCGGCCTCCTTCCAGGAGACCGCCCGCGTCCTCACCGACGCGGCAATCGAGGGCAAGGTGGATAACCTCGCCGGCCTGAAGGAGAACGTGATCATTGGCAAGCTCATCCCCGCCGCCACAGGTCTGCCGCGCTACCGGCAGCTCACCGTGACCGTCGAGGGCTACGCCGCGCGGGACGTGGACCCGCTTGACATAGCGGCTTCCTGAGCCTAAAATAACGCGTCGCGGTTACGAGCAGTTACTGCGAGTAACAAGCTCGATGACCGCGGCGCGCGACTTTGTAGTAAACCCCTTTTCCACAGAGAGAAAGGAAGGCGCGACGGTGCCCACGACGAACCAACTCGTGCGTAAAGAGCGCAGGCTGAAAAAGGAGAAGTCCAAGACCCCGGCTTTGCAGGGCTCTCCGCAGCGGCGCGGGGTGTGCACGCGCGTCTCGACCACCACGCCGAGAAAGCCGAACTCGGCCCTGCGCAAGATCGCGAGGGTTAAGTTGACGAACGGCAACGAGGTCACCGCCTACGTGCCGGGTGAGGGACACAACCTGCAGGAGCACTCCGTCGTGCTGGTGCGCGGCGGGCGGGTGGCGGACCTGCCGGGTGTGCGCTACAAGGTCGTGCGCGGGGCGCTGGACACTCTGGGCGTTAACGATCGCAAGCAGGGACGCTCCAAATACGGGACCAAGAAGGCGTAGGAGGGAGATAGTAGATGCCCAGGCGAGCAGCGCCGCCGAAGAGAAAGATTTCCCCCGATCCCGTCTACGGGAGCGTGCTGGTGCAGCAGCTGATCAACAAGATCATGCTCGACGGTAAAAAGGGCGTGGCCGAAAGAATAGTCTACGACGCCCTCTCCTTCGTCGAGGAGCGCACCGGCACAAACCCGGTGACGGTCCTGAACAACGCCCTCGATAACATCCGGCCACGCCTCGAGGTGCGTTCTCGGAGGGTAGGCGGCGCAACCTACCAGGTGCCGGTCGAGGTCATCCCGCGGCGGGCGAACACCCTCGCCCTGCGCTGGATGGTCGGCTTCACCCGCGCCCGCCGGGAGAAGACGATGGGGCGTAGGCTCGCCGGAGAGATCCTGGACGCCAAGGACAACATCGGCTCCAGCGTGAAGCGCAAGGAAGACACCCACCGGATGGCAGAGGCCAACCGGGCGTTCGCACACTACAGGTGGTGACGAGGAACTGCTATGGCCGTACAGGTAGCCAAGAAAACCCCGCTGCGTCGGGTCCGGAACATCGGGATCATGGCGCACATCGACGCGGGTAAGACGACGACAACCGAGCGGATCCTGCTTTACAGCGGCCTGACCCACAGACTCGGAGAGGTTCACGATGGTAACGCCGTGATGGACTGGATGTCCCAGGAGCGCGAGCGCGGTATCACTATCACCAGCGCCGCAACCACCGTCTTCTGGGGCGGTATCGAGGGCTCCGGAAAGAACGGTAAAGGTTCGAGAGAGGGCCTCCACAGCCGTATCCCCGAGCAACACCGTATCAACATCATAGACACGCCCGGACACGTGGACTTTACGGTCGAGGTAGAGCGGAGCCTGCGCGTCTTGGATGGTGCGATAGCGCTCTTTGACTCTGTGGCGGGTGTCGAGCCGCAGAGCGAGACTGTATGGCGGCAGGCGGACAAGTACGGGGTACCCAGGATCGCCTTTGTCAACAAGATGGATAGGATCGGGGCGGACTTCTACCGGGCCGTGGCGACGATGCAGGAGAGGCTTGGGGCGAACGCGGTGCCGGTGCAGCTCCCGATCGGGGCGGAGGCCGAGTTCGAGGGGATCGTGGACCTCGTGGAGATGAAGGCGATCATCTACAAGGACGATCTCGGGGCCGAGTGGGAGGAGACCGAGATCCCGGCTGGGATGCGGGATCTGTCCGAGGAGTACCGGGAGAGGCTGCTCGAGGCGGTCGCCGAAGGGGATGAGGAGCTCATGGTCATGTATCTGGAGGGCGAGGAGATCGAGCCCGACCAGATCCGCGAGGCCGTCCGCAAGGCGGCGCTCGAGATCCAGATGACCCCCGTCTTCTGCGGCTCGGCGTTCAAGAACAAGGGTGTCCAGCCGCTCCTTGACGGCGTGATCGATTATCTGCCGAGCCCGCTCGACGTGCCGCCGATCCACGGCCTCACGCCGGATGGTGAGGAGGTCACGCGCGAGGCCGACGAGAACGGGCCCCTCGCGGCTTTGGCCTTCAAGATCCAGTCCGACCCCCACGTCGGGCGGCTGACGTACATGCGGGTGTACTCGGGCACGCTCAGGGCCGGCTCCTACGTGATGAACACCACGAAGGGGGTTCGCGAGCGCGTTGGCCGGCTCTTGCAGATGCACGCCAACTCGCGCGAGCAGCGCCAAGAGGTCTATGCGGGGGAATTGGTTGCGGCCATCGGGCTCTCGAACACCGCGACCGGCGACACGCTGGTCGCGGCGGACGACCCCGAGAAGATCGTGCTCGAGGAGATGATCTTCCCCGAGCCGGTGATCTCGCAGGCGATCGAGCCGAGGACCAAGGCCGACCAGGAGAAGCTCTCCGCCGCTTTGCAGCGGCTCGCGGAGGAGGACCCGACCTTCACCGTGCGCGGCGACGAGGAGACGGGGCAGACGATCATCAGCGGGATGGGCGAGCTGCACCTGGAGATCATCCTCGACAGGCTCCTGCGCGAGTTCAGGGTGGACGCGAACATCGGCAAGCCGCAGGTCGCCTACCGCGAGACCGTGCGCCGGCGGGCCGAGAACGTCGAGGGCCGCTTCGTGCGGCAGACCGGCGGCCGCGGCCAGTACGGCCACGCCGTCATAAACATCGAGCACAACGACGGGGGCGGCTACGAGTTCGACAACAAGATCGTCGGCGGCGTCATCCCCAGGGAGTACATCCCGAGCGTCGACAAGGGCATCCAGGAGGCGCTCGACAACGGCGTCGTGGCCGGCTACCCGGTCGTGGACGTAAGGGTGGAGCTCGTTGACGGTTCGTACCACGAGGTGGACTCCTCCGAGATGGCCTTCCAGATAGCGGGGAGCATGGCCGCCAAGGAGGCCCTCAAGCGAACCAATCCGGTTCTGCTCGAGCCGATCATGGACGTCGAGGTCGTCGTGCCCGAGGAGTTCATGGGCGACGTCATGGGCGATCTCTCGTCGCGGCGCGGCCACATCCAGGGCATGGACGCAAGAGGCGGCGGGCAGGTCATCCGTGCGATGGTGCCGCTCTCGGAGATGTTCGGGTACGCGACCACCGTGCGGAGCAAGACCCAGGGTAGAGCCACCTTCACCATGCAGTTCGACCACTACGCCGAGGTGCCCAAGAGCATCGCGCAGGAGATAGCGGAGAGATAGGAGAGAGAGACACACCATGTCCCGAGGAGTCTTCGAGAGGAACAAGCCACACCTCAACGTCGGCACAATAGGCCATGTCGACCACGGCAAGACCACCCTGACTGCGGCTATCACCAAGGTGCTGGCCAAAACAGTGCCAGACGACCCCGCAAATAGGGAGGTCGCCTTCGACCAGATAGACAACGCCCCCGAGGAGAAGCAGCGGGGCATCACCATAGCCACCTCCCACCAGGAGTACGCCACCTCTAGTAGGCACTACGCCCACGTCGACTGCCCCGGCCACGCCGACTACGTAAAGAACATGATCACGGGTGCTGCGCAGATGGACGGGGCTATTTTGGTGGTCTCTGCGGCCGATGGGCCGATGCCCCAGACCCGCGAGCACATCCTGCTTGCCAGGCAGGTGGGGGTCCCCTACATAGTGGTCTACCTCAACAAGGCCGACATGGTCGACGACCCCGAGCTCCTCGAGCTTGTGGAGATGGAGGTAAGGGAGCTCTTGAGCGAGTACGACTTCCCAGGCGATGAGGTCCCTGTGGTGGTTGGCTCTGCTTTGAGGGCTCTAGAAGGTGATGAGGGGGAGCTGGGGGAGCCCTCGGTTTTGGCGCTCATGGAGGCTGTTGACAGCTACGTCCCCGAGCCCACCCGCGAGGTGGACAAGCCCTTTCTCTTGGCGGTTGAGGACGTCTTCACCATCCAGGGGAGGGGGACGGTGGCTACCGGAAGGGTAGAGCAGGGGAGGATCTCCTTAAACCAAGAGGTGGAGATAGTGGGGATTCGTCCCACCCGCAAGACGGTTGTTACGGGGGTGGAGATGTTCAACAAGTCGATGCAAGAGGCCCAGGCAGGGGACAACATAGGGGCTCTCTTGAGGGGCGTCAAGCGCGATGAGATAGAGCGGGGGCAGGTTCTGGCCACGCCTGGGAGCATAACCCCCCACACCCTCTTCAAGGCTGAGGTGTACGTTCTCTCCAAAGAGGAGGGGGGACGTCACACGCCGTTTTTCTCCCACTACAGGCCGCAGTTCTACTTCCGTACGACGGATGTGACGGGGGAGATAAGGTTGGAGGAGGGGGTAGAGATGGTGATGCCTGGGGACAACACGGTCATGGAGGTGGAGTTGATCTCTGCAATAGCCATGGACGAGGGGTTGAACTTTGCCATAAGGGAGGGTGGGCGCACTGTAGGGGCTGGTGTTGTCACCCAGATCCTGGAGTAGC
>JALYGY010000003.1 GCA_030776865.1 Actinomycetota bacterium
TTCGCCCGTGCCGCAGCCGCCGACCTGAGAGAGGATCCCCCGCTGTTGATCGTCTCCAACCACGGGCTCATGACGGCGGGCCTGGCCGAGGCCAAGCACCGCTACGGCCTCGAGGTCCCCGTGCTCAGCTTCGCTAACGAGCTCTTCGGCATCTGCGCCTACTGGGCGGACCCGCGCACGGATCACATCGTCGTGCCCTCCGAGGAGGCGCAGCGCGATTTGATGCGCTTCGGGGTGCCCGAGGACAAGATGTCGAGCCCCGGCTTCGGCTACCCGGTACGTCAAGCCTTCTTGAACGCGCCCTCCAAGATCGCGGCTCGCACGCGCCTGGGGCTCGAAGATCACTTTACTTGCCTGATCTCGTCCGGCGGCGAGGGGGTGGAGAGAAACCAGCGCGAGCTCGTTCGAGTCCTGCTGAGCTCAGACGTTTCCCCGCAGGTGGTGGTCGTCGCGGGCAGGAACGGGGCTCTGAAAAGGGAGCTGAAGGCTCTGGGGATGGGCAGGCTCAGGATCGAAGGCTTCGTCGATGACATGGCCACCTACCTGGCGGCGAGCGACGTCTTCGTCGGAAAGGCAGGGCCTGCTTCGGTCTACGAGGCCCTCGTCGTCGGGCGCCCCGCGCTCGTTACCGGATACGCGGGGCTCAACGAGGTGGGGGTGGCGCGGTTCGTCGAGCGCGAGGGCCTGGGACGTTACGTCAAGACCTCGAGCATGCTCCTGGAGGAGGTGCGGCGTTACGCCGGAGATCCAGCCCTGCTGGAGGAGGTCGCGCGCCGGTGCCAGAAGCTCGACCTAACATCCAGCACCGAACGGCTCGCGCACCACATCATCCAGTATGCCAGAGTCGGCGAAACCGGCGCGTAGAACGCCCCTGGGAACCCGGCGCAGGTTGGCGCGGGTATTCGCGATCTTCGGCTTTGGCCTCGCGCTTGGCTTGGCCGGACTCTACCTGGTCTCCGGAGACCAGGTCTTCCGTACCGAGACCTACCGGGTGCGGGATCCCAATACTCTCGTCATCACGCTTTGCGTGGTCGCGTTCATAGCGGAGTGGTTCGTCATGGACCCTGCAAGGATCTGGCTTCTGTGCCGGAACCATAAGGTACCGCTCCCCTTCCGCTCGGCCGTCCTGGTGCACCTCACCTCGATGTTCGCGGCCTCGGTAACCCCGGGCAACGCGGCCGTCGGTCCGGCTATCGCCGTGGCGCTCAGGCGCCTCGGCGTACCGTTCGGCAAGGGAGTGGGCGTCGCCATCCAGGTCCTTGTCCTCGACATGATCTTCTTTGGCTGGTCGGTACCCCTGAGCCTGGGCTACCTGATCTACTCGGACACCCTCCGGCTCCCGCCGGGCTCCGAGTTCGTCGCCTTCGTAACGGCCGCCCTCGCGATCGTCGGCGCCGTCTCTCTTACTCGTTACCCCCGTCCGGTCGTGCGGCTTATCCTCGCCCTTGCGAGCTGGCGGTTTATGGCAAGGTTCGCCTCGAGGCTGCGCAAGATCGCGCGCGACTACTACCGCAGCGCCAGAGCCTTCAAGGGCATGGCCGTCTCGACCTGGCTCGCGCTGAACCTGGTCGTCGCTGCGGGCTGGTTTTCGGGCTTCGCCCTCTTCTGGTTGCTCCTGGAACTCTACGGCGTCGACGCCGGTCTACTGGGCACCCTCGCGATCCTGAACGCAATCACCCTGGTCGCTCACATCTTCCCCACGCCGGGGGGTTCTGGCTTTATGGAGGCGGCCCTGGGGTTGAGCGTTGGCGCGGGCGGCTCAGCCGTGGCGGCGGCGCTCCTACTCTGGCGCCTGGCGAGCTACCACGCGATCTTCCTGCTCGGCCCGCCGGCGGGGTGGTTCCTCTACCTCTCGAAGCCGCTGACGGGCGGCAGAGCCTCAAAACAAGAACCGAAAAAGAACCCTCTCGCTGACGAGCGCCTTTAGGAGAGCAGCTCTTCAAAGGCCGCCTCGTCTATCACCGGGACGCCCAGAGCTCTTGCCCTGTCCAGCTTGGAACCCGCCTCTTCGCCGGCGAGCACGTAATCGGTGTTCTTGCTGACCGACGAGGTGAACGTGCCGCCCGCTGCCTCGAGCCTCTCGATAAAGTAATCGCGAGATCTGCTCAAGGTCCCGGTTATGACGACCCTCTTTCCCGCGAGCGGGCCCTCAGAGGATCTGGTCTTCTCCCGCGCGAAGTTCAGGCCGGCCTCCATCAGGCGCCCGACGAGGTTGCGGTTGTCTCCGCGGTCGAAGTACTCGACCATCGCCCTCGCCACCACGACGCCGATGCCGTTGATCTCTGTGAGCTGCTCCACGCCGACGCCGCGCAGGAGATCCTCGCCGCCATAACGTTCGGCTATCAGCTCCGCCGTCACGGAGCCGACGTGCCGGATCCCCAGAGCGTAGAGCACGCGGGAGAATGGTCGCTCCTTGCTCCTCTCGATGGCAGTGATCAGGTTCTGCGCGCTCTTCTCGCCGAAGCCCTCGAGCGGAACTACCTGCTCGGCCCCGAGGTGGTAGACGTCCGCTGTGTCCTTTATGAGGCCGAGGTCGAAGAGCTTGGTGGCGACCTTCTCGCCGAGGCCGTCTATGTCCATTGCCCCTTTGGAGGCCCAGTGGATGATGTGCTCCAGGGCCTGGGCCGGACAGCGGGCGTTCACGCAGCGGGTGACCGCCTCACCCTCCGGGCGGGAGACCGGCTCCCCGCAGACGGGGCAACGCTTGGGCATCTCGAAGGCGTACTCGTCGCCGTCGCGCTCCTCGGGGAGGGGACGGACGACCTGCGGGATCACATCCCCCGCCCGCTCGACCACTACGGTGTCGCCAATGAGGATGCCCTTCTCTTTTATGTAGTCCTCGTTGTGCAGCGTGGCGCGCGAGATCGTCACCCCGCCGATGTTCACCGGCTCCAAGATCGCCTGCGGCGTCAGAGCACCGGTGCGCCCGACGTTGATGATGACGTCGCCCAGGCGGGTGCGCCCCGCGAGCGGCTCGAACTTGTACGCTATCGCCCAGCGCGGCGCCTTGGCGACCATCCCTAACGCACGCTGCTGCTCCCGCGAGTCGACCTTCACTACGACGCCGTCGATCTGGTAAGGGAGCGACCCCCTCTCCGCGGCCCGCCGCTCACACTCCTCGATGACGGACTCTATGGAGTCGTGCACCGTATGAGGGTTGGCCCGCAGGCCGTACCTCCTCAGGGCCTCGAGCATGACGGAGTGGCTCTCGAAGAGTTCGCTGCCCTCACCGACGCCGTAGAGGAGAACGGTCAGCGGCCTCGTGGCCGTGATCCTGGGGTCCAGCTGCCGGATGGAACCCGCGGCGGCGTTGCGAGGGTTGGCGAAGGGCGGCTTCCCCTCCGCCTCCTGCCGCCGGTTGAGCTCCTCGAAGTCCTCGAGCGTCATGTACACCTCGCCCCGCGGCTCCAATACCTTAGGCGGATCGTCCCAGAGCCTCTCGGGTATGGCGCGCACGGTGCGGAGGTTCTGGGTCACGTCCTCGCCGACAACGCCGTTGCCCCGCGTCGCGCCCTGCACGAAGCGCCCGTTCTCGTAGCGCAGCGAGACCGCGAGGCCATCTATCTTCAGCTCCGTGACGTAGCGGGCCTCCTCGTCGGGGCCGAGGAGGCGCCTTACGCGCGCGTCCCACTCCCTCAATTCCTCGGTCCTACGGGCGTTGGCTAAAGAGAGCATGGGGATGGCGTGGCGGACCTCCTCGAACCCCTCGAGGGGCTCGCCGCCCACGCGCTGGGTGGGGGAGTCGGGGGTGACGAGCTCGGGGTTCTCGGCCTCGAGGCTCTCGAGTTCGCTGTAGAGGGCGTCGTACTCGGCGTCGGAGATCTCTGGCGCGTCCTCCACGTAGTAGAGGCGGTTGTGGTAGCGGATCTGCTCGCGCAGATCCTCGATCCTGCCCCGCACCTCCACGCTCTCGGCCACGCGGGGATTATACGCGCGGTCCCCCCTCTCCCCAAGAGGGTTCAAAGGGTCCCGAACGCCATCGTATACCGGATCTCTCGTGGGGAAGCGCCGGCGCAGAGGCCGTGGATTATGGCTCCGCTGGGTTTGGCCGTTCTCGGGAACGACCCTCGTAGTGCTCGCGGAGGGCTTCGTCGAAGGCGCCGGAGGGCTCCTCCATCTCCGGGGCGGACTCGACGGTCTCTCTGTTGTAGGGGATGGAGACGCGTTGTTCGGCGGCGTCTACGTCTATCGCCTCGGCGGGGATGGGGCGCCCGTCCACGACCACGTACTTCAAGACATCGCTCGGGGCGTCGTAGACGGTGTCCTCGATCTCCCCGATCTTGGTGCCCGAGGGGTCGACGACGGTGTACCCCTCCATCGCCGTGTAAGGGTTGTCGGCCCTGTGGTCCGCTCTTTCCATCTTGTTTCCTCCGGTAGCGGGAGCGGGTGTATGTGCGTATGATACTCCGAACGTGAACGGAAGAGTTAGCCATCGGCAGAACGCGCGTAGCATCAAGGCGTTCTCGCTGCTGTACCTCGCTCTTGTGCTGACCTCAGTGTTGCTCGTCCACGACGCCTCCTACGAGCCCGCGGTCTCCTTTATCCTCCTGTATCTGGTGGTCTCCGTGGGGGTCACAGCGGCGGTGACCCTGTTGCTGCTGCCGACTACGCAGTTCAACGGGGGCTTTTCCGGTGGGGCGTACGCGCTGTACGCGGCCGTAACGGCCATGATGGTCTTCTTCTCCGGCGGGGTGTCGAGCGAGCTTTACGTGCTGTTCTTCCCGCTGCTTCTGGCCTCGGCGTTGCACGGCTCCTGGAGGATCACCTTCACCGTCCTCTTGTTTGTCCTGTTCTGCTACGCCCTGGCAGTGATGCCGGGACTCCTTGACGGCGGGGCGGAGGGCGAGGCCGCAGCGCTGGTCTTCTACCGACTCGCTACTCTAGGGCTCACGGGCCTCTTCTCGATCTCCGTTGCGCGGAGTTTTTTTAGCGCGGAGAACCCCGAAGACTACTACGCCACGGACGAGGATGGTTCGATGCTTTTGAGGCGGGTCGAAGAGGAGCTCGCGGCGCGCAGGGGGGTACAGGTCGCGGTGATCCTCGTGGACCCGGGCCGCAGGGTGGAGGACGTGGAACTCTTGCTGGAGAGGGTGCGAGCTCGCATCGGGGAGCCGATATTGCTGGGCGAGGGCACGGTCTTCGGGGTGGTCTTGAGGGGGGTGGACGACCGGATGGTCGAGAGCGCCGCGCGGCGCGCCCTTGCCGCGGCGAGTTCGCTCGGGGCCGAAGAGACGCGGGCTGGGGCGGCGATCTACCCGCGCGACGCCCGCTCGGCGGAGGACCTGCTGGGCGCGGCCGGGCGGGCACTCGAGGCGGCCTTCGAGGTCGAATCGCCGAGCACCATAGTCCTCGCCGGCAGTAGCACGCCCCGCGTCGAGAGCCACTACCGCGCCGCCCGCTGAAACTATCTCAAGGGGCCCTTCGTACCGATGTTATAATCGGCCGAGTGCTTGAAGACGTAAACCACTGCCGGGGGTAGGCGGCGCAATGGGTAGATTTTTCAGGGCCATCCGCGGGTTTTTCAGCAGTCTCCTCTCCGGGGTCGAGCAACGCAACCCCGAGATCCTGCTGGAGAACGCCCTCCAGGACGAGCTGAACAACCTCAAGAAGCTTCAGGTAGCGGCGGCCCGCACGATGGCCTACGAGAAGATGCTCGCGAACGACGCCGCCTCCAAGCAGAAGGTCGTGACGGTCAAGGAGCGCCAGGCGCGGGAGCTCGCCGCTCGGGGCCAGCGCGAGGCCGCCGTCGAGGTGGTCCAGCAAAAACAGGAGGCGCAGACCCAGCTAGCGGAGATCGAGGTCAGGATCGAGGAGGCCCGGCGCAACTCCCAGGAGATGGAGCAAGCCTTCCGCGACCAGGAGCGCCGCTACAACGACATCGTTCGCGAGCGCGCCGCCCTCATGGAGGAACACCAGCGCGCCCGTGCCCTGCGCACCGCCAACGAGGCCCGCGCGAACATCTCCCTCTCGGACTCCTCCCGCGACCTGGAGAAGGCCCGGCAGGCGATCCGGCAGACCTCCTACGAGGCCGAGGCCGTCCATGAGCTTGGCACCAGCGAGACCGAGCGCCAGATAGCGGCGGCCGAGATCGACATAAAGCGCCTCGACGCCGAGCGCGAGCTGGAGATGATCGAGCTTCAGATGGGTCTCCGAGACGCCGACTCGATAGAGGCCGGAGAGCCGACCGAGGAGGTCACCGCCGAGCAACCGGTCGAGGAGGCACCGCTCGAGCAGCCCGACGAGGAGGAGCGCCGTGGCTAGTGGGCGGCGAACCCAGGGTCTGTCGGGGTATCTGATCCGGCTTGCACCCTTCGGGGCGTTTGCCGGGTTCGGGACGCTGGCGGTGGTGGACGGAGCGTACTTTCTGGCGGGGCTGCTCGGGATCGGAGCCGCGTACACGGGCAGGCGGCTTCTGGACCGGGAGGGGAGCAGGCGCAAGGAGTTGTGGCGGCTGGCGCGGGAGAACGTGCGGGAGCTGGGCAGGGTTGCCCGCGAGGACCGCATCGCGGCGCCGCAGATAAAGCGGCTTATGGGACTTCAGGAGGGGCTCCTGGAGAGCTGGGAGCTCCTGCCGGAGGAG
>JALYGY010000004.1 GCA_030776865.1 Actinomycetota bacterium
TTCGCCCGTGCCGCAGCCGCCGACCTGAGAGAGGATCCCCCGCTGTTGATCGTCTCCAACCACGGGCTCATGACGGCGGGCCTGGCCGAGGCCAAGCACCGCTACGGCCTCGAGGTCCCCGTGCTCACCTTCGCCACCGAACCGTTCAATATCAGCGCCTACTGGGCGGAGCCGCGTGCGGATCGCGTCATCGTAGCCTCCGAGGATGGCCGGCGCAGGTTGCACCGTTTCGGCGTACCGGCGGACAAGATGACGATCATCGGCCGCCCGGTCCGCCGGGCCTTCCTGAACGCGCCCACCAAGACCGAGGCCCGCGGGCATCTGGGGCTCGAGGACCGCTTCACCTGCCTCGTCTCGTTCGGCGGCGAGGGAGTGGGGAGGGACCCGCGCGGCTCGATCTCTACCCTGCTCGACTCCGATCTCCCCTTGCAGGTAGTGGCGATCACCGGGAGAAACGAAGCCTTGAGAGAGGAATTGTGGACCCTCTGGCCGGGAAGGGAGAGGCTCCGGGTCGAGGGCTTCGTCGAGAATATGGCCACCTACCTGGCGGCGAGCGACGTCTTCGTCGGAAAGGCAGGGCCCTCTTCGGTCTACGAAGCCCTTGCCGTCGGGCGTCCCGTGCTCGCCAGCGGATACGCGGGGCTCAACGAGCTGGGCGTGACCCGGTTTATCGAGAATAAGGGCCTGGGACGTTACGTCGGAACCAACGCGGCGCTTGCGCGGGAGGTGCGGCGTTACGCCGGAGATCCAGCCCTGTTGGAGGAGGTCGCGCGCCGGTGCCAGAAGCTCGACCTGGCATCCAGCACCGAACGGTTCGCGCACCACATCGTCCGCTACGCCCTGACCGGCGCGTAGAGATCCGCCTGCCGTGCTGAAGCGGACGGCCATCGCCCTCCTCTTGAGCCTCGCGCTCGGTCTCGGAGGGCTCTACCTGCTCGTCGGCGAGGCGGTGTTTCGC
Source organism: Actinomycetota bacterium (assembly GCA_030776865.1). Taxonomy (GTDB): domain Bacteria; phylum Actinomycetota; class Rubrobacteria; order Rubrobacterales; family Rubrobacteraceae; genus JALYGY01. The sequence goes on from JALYGY010000004.1 coordinate 959, forward strand.
CCCGAAACCTACCGGGTGCGGAACCTTGGGGTTCCGCTGGTGGTCCTCACCGTGGTCGCCTTTCTCGCGAAGTGGTTTTCGCCCGCCGTGAGGATCGGGCTCCTGTGCCGGGGACAGAAGATATCGCTCCCCTTCCACTCGGCGGTCCTGGTGCATCTGGTCGCCATGTTCGTGGCGGCACTCGCCCCGCAAAACACTGGCTTTGGACCGGCCACCGTCGCGGCCCTCTCCCGCCTCGGCGTGCCGATCGGCAGGGGAATCGGCGTCGCCGTGCAAGTTGCCGTCCTGGATCTGATCTTCTTCGCCTGGGTGGTGCCCGCGAGCATCGGATACTTGGTCTACTCGGACGCCCTCGAGCTCCCTCCGGGGGCAGGGGTGGCCGCCCTCTTGGCGGGCTGCTTGGCGATAGTCGTCGCCGCTGCCCTGAGCCTACGTCCGCAGCTGGTCGTGTGCCTCATCTTTGCGGTCGCGAGGTGGCAGTTCATGGCAAGGTTCGCCTCGAGGCTGCGCAGGATCGCGCGCGACTACTACCGTAGCGCCAGAGCCTTCCTGAAGATGCCCGCCTCCTACTGGCTCACGCTCCACCTGGCGACCGCTGCGGGATGGTTAGGCGGCTTTCTGCTCCTCTGGTTGCTCCTGAAGCTCTACGGCGTCGATGCCGGGCTGCTGGCCACCCTCGCGATCCTGAGCAGCCTCACCCTTGTCGCTCACTTCGTGCCCACGCCTGGTGGGTCGGGCTTTATAGAGGCGGCCGTGGGGTTTAGCATCGGCGCCGCAGGCGGGAGCGTGGCGGCCGCGCTCCTACTCTGGCGCCTGGCGAGCTTCTACGTCGTTTACCTCCTGGGCCCCCCCGCGGGCTGGCTGCTCTACCAGTCGCGGCCGGCCGGCGGCGCATCCGCTGCCCACGCGCGGAGAAAGCCCCTTTGACGAGAACGGGGCCGGTGGTACGGTCAGGCGGGGTGGCTTAGTATGGAGCCTCGATGAGGGAGCACAGGAGGCCCGAGATCCTCTTCGCCACCATCGCCGCCGGAGGGGGGCACGTGGCGACGGCGCATGCGATGTCCGAGGCCATAGAACGCCACTACCCCGGGCGTTTCGAGCTGCGCGTCTCGGACTACATGAAAGAGGTCGACGCCAGGGCGGTCGCCGATCTCGACCGGCTGCACAAGGATATCTGGCGTTTCATGCTGCGCTACCCGGTCCTGGCGAGAGCCAGCCAGCGGCTCATGGATGCGTTTCCGCGCCTGACCATCGCCGCCCAGAGGCGCATCCTGCGGAATTTCGCCCGTGCCGCAGCCGCCGACCTGAGAGAGGATCCCCCGCTGTTGATCGTCTCCAACCACGGGCTCATGACGG
>JALYGY010000005.1 GCA_030776865.1 Actinomycetota bacterium
GCCTGGACTACCTCGAGCGAGCTCTCCAGAAGAGAGAGCGAGGTCTCCAACTCGGCCATGGTCTCTCTGGTCTCCTCAGAGGTCATAGCCTCTGCCGTAGTACTCGCCGCCTCGAGCTGGCGGTCGAGCTCGGCCAGCTGTTGTTGCGTAGAGCGAATGTCGCCCATCTGACGGGCTATCCCCTCCTGCACGAGGGCGTCGTTCAGGTCGAAGAGGAGGCCACGGGACCGGTTTGGGACCGTGGTTCCGTAGACGGGGTTTATGGCGCTGTAGTGGACACCTATCACCGCCCGCTCGTTCCCCCTGATGGCCGCCGAGGGGTTCGGGGGGACGATGATCGCCGCGTCCACCCCGCCGCTCTTGATGAGTTGGTCCGCCTCCTCCACGCTCTCCACCGTTCCTTCAAAGTCTATGTGCGAGACGAACCTCGGCCGGAAGCCCTCGAAGAGCTTCGCGCCCTCGCTACCTGGCTCTACCACGACGACGGCGCTCGGTTTGGCCTTGTCCACCCGAAAGCTCAGGGCGAAGGCCGCCATGATGACGACCGGGCCCACAAGGAGCAGGATGAGCAACTGCGGCTGGCGCACGAGCGCCCAGAACTCCTTCGCCGCAACCGCCCTCACCCGCGTGAACATTATCTACCATCCAAGGGCAGCGTTGCGGGAGAAAAACCCGATGGGGGCCCAGCGATCGCGCCGCCCCCCGCAGGGAGCCATCCTTCACCAAGTCCCCTCTGGAATGTGCTCCTTATTGCGCTCTCCTCTGCCATCGCCGCTACGAGCGTACGACCGACACCTAGCCGCTCCCGGCGGCCTGCTCCAGATCCTGAACGATGGCCGTGGTCAGGTCATTGAACCGCTCTATACGGGGCAGGCTCTGCTGAATCGTCTCCCTAACCCGGTTAGGGTCGCCGCTCTGGGCGGCCTCTATGACGTTGTCGTAGGCGGGCAGCACCTCCTCGTAGGCTGAGATCAGCCGCTCGTGGATGGGTTCCAGACCCTCCGGCGGTCGGACCTCGCGCAGTCTCTTCAGGCCGCGGCGCACGTCCTCTCTGGACTCCCTCAGGGAGTCCAGTCCTAGGTCCACCTCGAGCTGACCGTTCTCCACCCTGACCTCCGGCTCCACGAGGTCCGAGACGTCCCGGGCGGTGTCCTCGACGATGGGCTGCACCTCGTTGAGATACTCGCGAGCGGCCTCCCGCTCCACGCTTGCCTGTGGAACGGTGGTCTCGGCGCCGCCGGGACCCTCGACGGAGAAGCCGCCCACGCTCACCCTATCACCCCCGGTCTCCACGTGCTTCGTTTGCTCCGTGGTGACACGCTGGCCTCCCTGCGTTCCCTGCTCCGGCGATTCTTGCGGTTCCTCCTGGATCTGCTCTCCGCAACCAGCCAGGATCAAGGTGAGAAAGCCGGCGGCCAGCAGCGCTCTAAGCTCCGCCATGACGCTCCTTCCGGGAGAGTTCCTGTGCTTGAACACCGAGTTTTTCGCGGTCATTTGTGCGTCGATCCGGTCACCCACCGTCCGCTTCACCCGACTTCGATTTCGCTCTCTTCTTCATAATCTTCATAAGTCTCTCCTTCTAACTACGGCGCTTCTTACCTTTCAGTGTTCCTTCTTACCTTTCAGTGTTCCCTGTGTCGGTAAAGATTTCGTACGCTCTGATTAGCGTTGGGTAAAGGAAGTGTTCAGCTTCGCTCACGGAAACGCTCGTTTCCCCGTAGAGAAGCATGGCCGCGCACGCGACCGTGACCCGGACCCGGACGGTTTGAAGAAATTTCGGTAGAGGAAAGGCTGGTGCCTCTAACGGGACTCCCGCCTTCGATCAGATCCGCACCCTCTTTGACCTACCCTCTGGTCCCTGCCGGATACTCGTAACCGTAGTAAACGTAGACACCGCGCTGGTAATCGACCTCGGGAACCACGTTGGTTGGCAATGCTGGCGAGTCGATCACCTTCTGGCGACCCTGGTCGATGATCACTGCATCCCCGTCGACATCCGTTACGGCCTCCACGGGGATCATAAAGTGCTTCTCACCTACCCCGAGGAAGGCCCCGGCCCCCACGTCCAGAAAGCACACCTTGCGCTCCTCTGTATCGACGAAGAGGTCGTCCACGCTGCCTATCTCGCGGCCATCCCGGTCGTAGACGTCGAGTCCGCGGACGTCCTGCTCGGGCGCCTCCAGGCGGAGCTCCGAGTCGCCAAGCTTCACGAGCCGGTGCTGCTCGGTGCGCTCTGCCATGCGTACCGCCTCCTTCGCTCGCGGGCTTGCCTGCCTTTCCCTGCCAATCTAATCCGAGCTTGTTAAGCGCGCGTAAGGCTCAGGTGAACGGCTGGTAAAGCTCCGTTTAAGGGTCATTAACGCCTTGCGCCGAAAGTGGGGTTGTGCGCCCGCCACTCGCGCGTATTGCCGTATCATCCCTGCTGCCTCCTCGGATCGGCGCAGAAAACCGCATTGAAAGGGCTGCCGGGATCCCCGATCGAGGCGAAAATTACCGTCGACAGGCGCATTTTGCGGTACTCTACCCCTTTAGCAACCCGCCTCGGAAGGAAGCCTTAAGAGATGATAAGGACGTACGCGCGGTTAGCCGGAGTCGTTCTCCTCGCGCTCGCCGTCGTCGGTTTCTCCTCTTTGGGCTGGAGGGTGACGGCAAGCTTCTACCACGCAGGGGTGGGTCTCCTCTTCCTCTACGTCGGCTTCTGGCTACGCGACCCCACGATCGTGCGCCAGATGGTCGGGGGCTTGGGCGTGTTGCTGGTCTTGGTCAAGGCGATCACCACCGCGACACCGCTGACGTGGGGTGGTGCTGCCAAGCACGGTCCCATTGAGATCACCTGCTTGGTGCTGGGGATCACCAGCATTCTGGCCGCCAGGTACCTGAAAGACGGCCGAAGCTCCTGACGGCCCCTGCTGAAGAGGAGTGATGACGAGGAGACCGGCACGGAAGTCGCGGAAAGGCGCCGTCCAGGTAAGGGAGAGGGAATGCGTACCGGCCCTTCCCGTCTTGGGCAGAGCCTAGCAGCCCCGATGGATTGAGGGGTTGAGGATCGTAAGGCTCGTAGAAGGGAGCCAAGATCGCTGGGACACCGTAGGAGCACAGCCCTTGCGGACACCCGATCGAGCGGCGGCGTGGAGACGCCACCTCCTCCACCCGGTCATGCGCCACCTCTAGGACGAGAACTTCTACGGCATGTCCGTGGGCAGTTAGAGCCCGTCCCCAAGAACCTGCGCTACGTTCTCGCCGTGCGCGACGGTTGTAGGCTACAAGTTCTCCGAGCGCCCTAGTGGCGGAAAACCACCACCATGATCGCGACGATGACCGCCAAGAGAAGAAGAGCCGCGAAGAGCAGGCTCCCCTCCAATGCGGGGGCGGGTATGAGCGCGGGCGTAGACATATCAATGCGATCTTAGCGAAGCCCGGTTAAGGGATCAACGGCCGAACGGTTAAGGTCGCGTAAAGAAAACCAACCACTTACCTCGAAGCCCTGCAAATGCCGGTCCGCCCTAACACTTGCTAGTGGAACGTGGTCGCCAGGATCCCGCCCACACCGGCCAACGATAACAGCGCCACGGTGAAACCAATAACCCTCTCAACCCCACCGTTACGGGCTCGTACACCTGCGAAGGAAGCTATCCGTCGCATGGCCTAGAATGTTAGAGTTCTCCGGAGTCAGTCGGGATCCGATAAGGACCTCGGGCCTTTACTTCCCCTTTACCGAAGCTTGGCCGAACAATTGCGGCGCTTTACCGGGCGCTAATCCCGTCACGCTAGAAGTACTTCGACCTCTACTGCAAGGAGGATTGGCATGCTAGACCAGCCGAGGAACGGGCATCCCGCTGGCGACGAGGGAACCGAGTCCGACGAGCAGCGGGCCTGCCGACGCGATGTGGCCGACGCGCGGGGGCGACGGCATGACTGAAGAAGAAGTCGCCAGGTTCGCGCTGCAGCTGACGGAGGCCGAGCGTATCCGTAGGATGATGGCACAGGAGAAAGGGGATGACGCCTTGGCGGACGGCGGCTTAGCAGCTGGACAGGCGCAAAAGCTCTAGCCCATGGCCCTCGTCCTCGTTTTCGCCGGAACCCTGCTTGCGGCGGTCCTCCTCTCGGGGCTAGCCGAGCGCACCGTCCTCTCCACAGCGGTGCTCTTCCTCGTAGTGGGTTTTCTGGCGGGAGGCGTAACCAACTTCCTAACCATCCGCCCCGAAGATCCCCTGACGACTCACTTGGCGGAGCTTGCCCTGTTCGCCGTGCTCTTCACCGACGGGATGCGCGTCGGCGTGCAGGATCTCACCTACGCTTGGCGCCTGCCCGGGCGTGCTCTCCTACTGGGCCTGCCCCTAACGCTACTCTTCACGGCCGCTCTCGCACACTTCGTGGTCGGGCTACCCTGGTTGGCGTCTTTCCTCGTCGGTGCCGTCCTGAGCCCCACTGATCCGGTCTTCGCCTCGGCCCTCGTGGGCCGCGAAGAGGTCCCCTTGAGGCTCAGGCGCCTCCTGAATGTCGAGAGCGGGGTCAACGACGGGTTGGCTTTGCCCATCGTCGTTGTCCTCTTGGCGGTAGCGAGCCAACAGGAGGTCGGGGCGGTGACCATTGCCGAGGAGCTAGCGCTCGGGGTCGTCATCGGGGTGGCCGTCCCCTGGATCGCCTTACGGCTGGAACGGACGCGGCTATTCGACCTCGCCGAGAGCTACGAGCCCCTATACGCCTTCTCCGTGGGACTACTCGTGCTTGCCCTAGGCTACGTCACCCACGCCAACCTCTTCCTCGCCGCCTTCTCGGCCGGTATAACGGTTGTCAGCGTCAGCCCCCAGTTTAGGGATGCCTTCCACCAATTCGGCGAGCTCCTCGCCGAACTCTTGAAGCTCGCTGCCATTCTCGTCTTCGGCGCTCTCATCTCGCCGGTCTTGCTTATGGAGATCGGCTTGGGCGGTTATGTGTTCGCCTTGCTCGCGCTCGTGGTGGTTCGCCCGGTGGCCCTTGCGATGTCGTTCTTGGGAGCCCGCATCAACTTGCCAGAGTTCGTCGCGGCGGCCTGGTTTGGGCCGAAAGGCTTCGCGTCGGTAGTTTACGGGCTCTTGGTCCTGGAGTCCGGCGTAGCCCTCTCCGAGGAGATGTTCCACCTGATCGCCTTGGTCGTCGCCGCCTCGATCGTTCTCCACTCCTCGACGGATGTCATCGTGGCCCGCCGGTTTCGCGAGGCCGACCTTGAGGTGCCTAACTAGTTTAGCGTTCTCCAAATGTTAGACTCCCTAAGCCGAGTCAACCTGAGGAAGGCGACCAGAGACCTGGCTTCGTCGCTCGCACCCTCGGTAATGCTTTCGTCGATGCGGCGCCCTTCCCTAGAGGCGTCGTGCAGGCAACCCGTGAGCTTCGCAGCCTTGCGCTCCGGAGCTCTTGCTAACAGCCTGGTTAAGGGCTTGCTAACGTAGTCGTCGGCCCCGACCTCCAGGCCCGCTACCACGCTCGACTCGCCGTCGCGGACGCTGACATGACCACGGTCACGGCCTTGTTCGCTTCGCCGACGGCGCCCGTCCGAATCTCCCGGCACACCGAGACGCCGTCCATCCCGGGCAGCATGACGTCCAGGATCACCAGATCGAAGGGCTCCTCGGCCTCCTTCAGGCTCGCGAGCACGCCCACACACGCCAACGCCAGCACGATAGCCCCGGTAACCGAGATCACCGGAATGAACGTTGTCGTGCTCTGGCTCTCGGGGGTACGGATGATCCGCAGCACCAGCAGGGAATAGAGGAAGGTGCCTATGTAGATGCCCAGGACCACCTGGATACCCCGGTCGGCCGTGAAGGTCCGCAGCAGCCGCGGCGAATATTGGGTAGATGCCAACTGGAGGGCAATGATGGTGAGGGAGAAAACCGTGGCAGCGACGGTTATGATGCTGCTCGAGACCGCGGAGAGCACCGAACGGGCGGCGGTCGCGCCGCCGGAGAAGACCACCGGGAGGCTGCTCGGGTCGAGCCGGAGGACTTGGTCCAGATACTGTACAGTATAGAATGGGGCGGCGGAACCTGCGGTGAGGAGCCCGGGCAAGAACCAGAAGCTCGAGTTCAGCCGCTCCCGCACAGAACCGGCTCGTCCCTTCAGCAGACCCGTCCTGGCGCCCCTTCTCGCTGGCAGCGCGCCAGAACCTAACACCTCGGGCACTATACGATCCCTCCTCGCTGTATGGTCTACGTCGGGCTTCTTGCGGAGTATTGCACGTCTCTGGTCTCCCTTATCGGTGGGTCGCACGGCGGACGTGGAGGATGGGCCGTGGTCACGAGGGCGCCAGCGGCGACGAGCCCGGCCGTCGGCAGCCCCGTACCGCGTGTCTTTCCGCCCCTAGGTACCGCGGTGTGCGACCGCACGGCCGTGGCGGGTTCCCTAGTCACCCTCGAGGAAGATCGGCACCTCCACGCCTTCGAAGGTGGCGTCATGGTGGTTTCGTTCGCCCACCAGCAGAGTTGCGGGTCCCCCCTTCGCGTTGAAGTCGAGCTTGGTCTCGACGTACCCCCAGGCCTCTGCCGGGCCGGTGGACCGCACGGTCTTCGAAGCGAGCACCTCACCGCCGCGGTCCTTCAGGGTGAAAGTGGGCGCTCCTTCGAAGTGGCGCGAGTAACCCCTCACCCACAGCGGGCTGCTCACCTGCTCCGCCTCCCGCGGCTGCAGGATTACCGCCTTCTCGCCCCGCACCACAGGATGACTCAACTCGCCCGCAGCGGGCCGGTAATCCACCACCAGCCGTCCCGAATGAGAGAACTCCGATATACGGTAGCGGAAGGGGCGGATGGCGAAGATATCCACGAACAGTCTGCCATCCGGGTTCCGCAAGACGTAGAACTCGTCCATTACCAGGCCGACTAAATCTCTGCCAGCGGTCGCGGTGGAGGAGAGACCCGGGAAGGTCAGGCGCACGTAGCCGCCCTCGGCCGGCCTGCTGAGCGTCCAGGCCGGCACCCGGCCGGCCCTCTCGAGGGGACCGCCGAACTCTATGATCGCCCGCTCGTATCCCCCGAGAACCTCGAACCTTACGCTCCGGATGCGGTCCGCTGCCCCTTCCTTACCCCCTTCTCGGGTTAGCGGGGAGGAAAACTTCGGTTCTCGGGCGGTGGCTTGCGGTGAGGATCCCTCGTCCACTGCGGCTACTGCTCTATCCGAGCTT
>JALYGY010000006.1 GCA_030776865.1 Actinomycetota bacterium
CTGCCCTACCTCAGGCCCGACGGCAAGAGCCAGGTGACGGTGCGCTACGAGGGAGACCGTCCCGTCGGGGTCGAGAAGATCCTCGTCTCCGCCCAGCACCGCGACGGGATGGAACACCGGATAAGGGACGACATCATCGAGGCCGTTATCCGGCCCGTTATGCCCGAGAGGTTCTTCGATGAGGGCGCGACCGAGCTCCTGGTGAATCCGACCGGGCGCTTCGTGACCGGCGGCCCCCGGGGCGACACCGGGCTTACCGGGCGCAAGATCATCGTGGACACCTACGGCGGGTCCGCCCCGCACGGGGGAGGCGCCTTCTCCGGCAAGGACGCTACCAAGGTGGACCGCTCGGGTTCCTACGCCGCCCGCTGGGTCGCCAAGAACCTGGTCGCCGCGGGGTTAGCCCGGCGGTGCATGATCCAGGTCGCCTACGCGATCGGCGTCGCCCACCCGGTGAGCGTGATGGTCGAGACCTTCGGGACGGCGCGTATAGACCCGGCTACCCTTGGCGCCCTTGTCCGGGAGCACTTCGACCTGAGGCCGGGTGCGATCATCCGGGAGCTGAGGCTGAGGAGCCCGGTCTTTGCGAGAACCGCCGCCTACGGCCATTTCGGCCGCCGCGAGCCTGGCTTCACCTGGGAGGAGACCTCACGCGCCGACGACCTCCGCCGGGCCGCCGGCCTGTAGTTGGCGACGAACACCGGCCGGAGGGCCGCCCGTCTCTCTCGTGGTACCCGCGAAGCGCGGGTCGGCCTCCTCATTCCTACGCACGCTCTGCCTCCTCTTAGCTACCGAATCCCGGAACATATGAGCGCGAGGGTCCGCGTCGGGACCGCGGTCGTCGCGCCGCTCTCCGGCCGTCTCCGGCTTGGGATAGTCGTCGCCACCGAGACGGCCACCGATCACGCGCGAGAAGACCTTCGAGCGATCGCAGAGGGGCTCTCGCTCGCGCCGGACCTCGTCGAGTTGTGCACCTGGATCTCGGAGACCGCAGCCGTGCCGCTGCCCGTCGTGCTGCGCGCGGCTCTGCCCCATGGCCTCGACACCGGCCGTTACCGGATACTCGAACCTGCCCCCGGCTGGCCTTGGCGAAAAGACGACACCGTCGGGCGCACCGCCCTGAAGCGCGTGCTCGGGAGCGACGGACTGCGGGCGGCCGAAGAAACCGGACGGATCTTGCTCGCACCGTCACCGTCGGAGCGGGCGAAGGTCGAATGGGCGATGATCGAGGACGGGGCCGCGCCAGACCTGAGCCGGGCCCCCAGGCAGCGGGAGCTCTTCGAGCTCCTTGCAGCGAACGAGGGCCGTTGCCGAGCCTCGGTTCTGCTCTCTAGGACCGGCGCGAGCCGGAGCGCCCTGCGGGAGCTGGTCCGCAGGGGTGCCGTAAAGCTCCTCCGGCGCCCGCAACCCGCGCCCCTCCTCTCGACCCGGGGCGACGGAGCTCTCGGCGATACCGAACCCTTTCTACGGGGTGCTGAGCCGGTGGTCGCCCGCGGCGGAGCCTGGTTGTGGAGGATGCCCACCCTGGAGCAGCCGGATGCGGTCGCCGCGGTAGCGCGTGTCGCGGTCGAGGGGGGAGAGCGGGTGCTGGTGCTGGCCCCGGAGATAGAGACGGTCGAGCGCCTGGTGCGACGCTTGCGGCGTGCGATCCCCGCTGGCCACGTGGTGGCATCCTACCACAGCGGCCTGGGCCGGGACCGCGCCGCCGTCTACGAGGCCGCCCGCGCCGGGAGGGTGGACGTGCTGGTCGGAACCCGCACGGCGGTGCTGCTGCCGCTGGCGCGTCTCGGGGCCCTCTGCGTCGTAGACGAGCCCAACGAGGCCCACAGGGCCGAGCCGGGTTACGAGGGGCTGCCCCTCCACGTCCGGGACGTGGCGCTCGAGCGCGGCCGCATCGAAGGCGCGGGCGTCGTATGCGTCTCACCCTTCCCTTCGCTCAGGCTCTACGCGCGGAAAACCAGAGGGCGGAACCGCATCAGGGAGCTTCCGGCCCGCAAGGCCCGAAGCTGGCCGCACGTCCGCATCCTCGACGTGCGGGGTTCGGGGACCGCTCTCAGCTCGCCCCTGCTCGACGCTTGCCGCCGCAGCGTCGAGGGCGGCGGACGCGTCGCCGTGGTGGGAAACAGGCTCGGCTACGCCACGGCCGTCACCTGCAATCGGTGCGGGGCCGTGCGCTCCTGCCCCCGGTGCGGTCTCTCCCTCACCTTCCGCGAGAAGGTGAGGTCGCTCGTGTGCAGCCGTTGCGGCCTCCGCGAGGCGGCAGCAAACGGGTGCAAAGAATGCGGGTCGGACCGCGTGAGCCCGACGGGCCTCGCCGTCGAGCGGCTCCGAAAAGAGATCTCGGCCTCTCTGGGCGAGCGGGTGGGTCTGATCACCGCCGGCGAACGCGAGCTGGATGACGCGCCCGTGGTCGTGGGTACCGCCCGCTCCCTCCTCGACCGGAAGTGGGAGGTGGTGATCCTCCCCGATGCCGATACCCTCCTCCTCGCGAGCGGCATTGGCTCCGTCGAGCGAGCCTTCCGCCTGGTCTACGGCGCTGCCGAAGCCGCCAGGGAGCTGCTCCTGGTTCAGACCCGCCTTCCGGAAAATTACGTGCTGCGGGCGGCCGCGCGGGGCGACTACCCGGCCTTCGCCGCAGCGGAGCTCCCGCGGCTCCGCTCTCTCGGCTATCCGCCCTTCGCGCACCTGGCCTCCGTGACCCTGGAAGGATCCGAGAAAGCCGTTCGGGATGCGGTAGAATCACGGTTGCGACCGGCCCTGGGACCCGCGGTCGAGGTGTCGGCCCCGGTCTTTCTCGCGGGGGCCGGAGGGCCGCCGACCTGGCGGGTGTTGCTCCGGTCCCGTGATCGGTCGGCCGTGGCCCGCGCCGGAACGCTGGCCGCCCGCTTGGCGGCGGAGACCCGCGGCGACCTGAGGGCGCGCGTCGATGTAGATCCCGAGGAGGTGTAGAAGACATGGCGCTAGATGTCAGGAGGTTCGGAGACCCGGTTCTCAAGACCCGCGCCTCGCCGGTGGAGACCTTCGACGGCTCGCTCTCCGACCTGGCGGAGGCGATGCTGGCCACCATGCGTAAGCACGAGGGGGTGGGACTCGCCGCCAACCAGGTAGGCCGGCTCAAGCGAATACTGGTCGCCGCCGTAGAGGATGAGGAGTTCGTGCTCGTCAATCCAGTCGTCGAGGAGTCCGCCGGGACCACCGAGAAGGAGCCCGAGGGATGCCTCTCGATACCCGGCATCCAGGTCGAGGTCGACCGCCCTACGGCGATCAGGGTCTCCGCCCAGGATGCTTCCGGCACCCCGCTCGAGCTGCAAGCCTCAGGCCTGCTCGCGAGGATCCTCCAGCACGAGATAGACCACCTCGACGGCGTCCTGATCCTGGACCGCACCGACCGCGAGTCTCGCAAGGCCGCCATGCGCGAGATGCGCGAGCGTCTCCTCGCCCAGAGCTAGCCGCCTACTGCCCCAGACGCGCCTTGAAGGTAGCTTTCGCCGGCACCCCCGACTTCGCCGCCACCATCCTGCGCAGCCTCGTCTCCTCCGACCATGAGGTTGGCCTCGTCGTCTCCCAGCCCGACCCCCGCAGGGGCCGCGGCCGCAAGACTGCCCCCACCCCCGTGGCCGAACTCGCACGCAACCTCGGGCTCCCCCTGCGCCAACCAGCCCGCATCTCCGAGGTAGCGCCGGAGATCTCAGAGCACGACGCCCTCGTCGTCGCTGCCTACGGCCAGATCCTGCGCCCCGATACCCTCTGCGCCGCTAGACTGGGCGCCTGGAACGTGCACGCCTCGCTCCTGCCGAGATACCGTGGGGCCGCCCCCGTAGAACGCGCCTTAATGAACGGAGAGCAGAGGTCCGGCGTGAGCATCATGCGTATGGACGAGGGCCTCGATTCCGGCCCCATAGCCCTCCAGCGCGCCGTCGAGATAACAGCCGAAATGACCGGCGGCGAACTCGCCGAACTGCTCGCTCAGCTCGGAGCTGAAGCTGTAGTAGAGGTTTTGTTTTCGGTGGCCGCCGGTACGGTCGAGCTCACCGAGCAAGACGATCTTCATGTAACGTATGCTCCCAAACTCTCTGGTGGAGAACTGGTAATCGGCTGGAAGCGGAGGGCGAGAGAGGTTCACGACATGATCCGGGCTCTCGCCCCGCACCTCGGGGCGCGGACCTTCCATCCGGACGTCGAGGGTCCCCTCAAGTTGTGGCGCGCCACGATCTTTAGGGAGGGAGACCCTTGTACGCTGGAGGCGGGCCATATCCGCGCGAGAGACGGGCGGCTCCTGGTCGGTTGCGGTGTCGGTGTGCTGGAGGTGCTGGAGCTGCAGGTGCCCGGCGCCAGGCGGCTTGCCGCGCAAGACTTTCTCCGCGGCAATACCCTAGGTGGGGCTTTTGTCTCCTGAAACTACGCTACAGGTTGTGTACGGGTGGAGTCCTGGCGCATAATGTGAGTACAAGAGCGATATGACGGAGAGGCTGCTAAACTGCCGGAGACATCTGGCGAGGCGCTGATGGGGAGAAGATTTATATAAGGGAGCCCGAAGCCACTACTTCCACGCCTGAACCGGAGGTCGAGATGCAGCGTCTCGATCTCGAAGAAGAGATGAGGGTAGCCATAGTCGGAGCGGGCGGGTACGGACGGGTCGCGCTGGACGTGCTTCTGGCGAGCGGGTTTGGAGACCGGGTGCTCGGGTTCTACGACGACGCCCACGCCGCGCTCTCGGGCGAGGTGCGGGGGGTTCCGATACTGGGGGATGTGGGGATGCTCAAGAGCATGCTCTCCGTCGAGCCCGTGCACGTCGTGGTGGCGATCACGGACAATGGAGCGCGGCTGCAGGTCGCCAATTCGCTGCGGGGCCTGGGGGCCCGGTTTCTCAGTGCGGTGCATCCCGAGGCCTACGTGTCCGAGGCGGCGGTGGTCGGGGACGGGAGCGTGGTGGCGGCGGGGGCCATCGTGCACCCGGATGCGGCGGTGGGGAGCCACAGTTTCTTGGGGCCGCAGTCGGTGGTGGATCGGGACGCGGAGGTGGGGGCGGGGACCTGGATCTCCGCGGGGGCTATCGTGGGTCCGGGGGCTCGCCTCGGGGCCAGGGTCGTCCTCGGGCAAAACTCCAGCGTCGGGCGCAAGGCGGTTGTGGACGGTGAGGTGGAGATCGGGGCGTTGCGACACGTCGCGCGGGAGGGCGCTTGATCGCACAGGTGGCAGCCTTTCCGGACCCCGTTATCGGTAGTTCTTTGGAAGCTCCGATCCCCCCGTCCCGGCATCCTCCCCTCGCTGAGACCCCGGTGCCGGTGGGGGTCGAGATGGTTGGGTGGGGGTTGTGGAGCGCTTAAGCGGCCTCGGACGCGGCTCTCAGGTCATCGGGATGGACGTGGACCGCGGCGCCCTGAAGGCCGTTCAGCTCTCGAAGAGCGGGGGCAGCTACGTCCTCCGGCACGTCGGGTATCACAGGCTTCCTCCGGGGGCGATCATCGAGGGCGAGGTCGCCGATCCGGACCTCCTCGCCGCCGAGATAAGGGGGTTCTGGTCCTCGCACTCGTTCAAGGGCAAGTCGGTCGTGCTCGGCGTCGCGAACCAGAGGATCATCGTCAGGCTCCTGAACTTCCCGCGCATGGAAGAACAGGACCTCAGGAGCGCCATAGGATTCGAGGCCCAGGATCACATCCCCATGCCGCTGGAGGAGGCGGTTCTCGACTACGTCGTGCTCGGACCGCAGGACGAGGGCTCCGATCTGGATCGCATACTCGTGGTCGCGGCCCACAGGGTGATGATCGAGGGCTACACCTCGGCGGTGCGAGCCGGCGGTCTGCGCCCGGCTGGCATGGACGTCAAGGCGCTCTCCCTGACGCGCTCAACCCTTCCGGATGTCTTGTTCGATGAAGGGGCTACCGTGTTGCTGGACGTTGGCACGGAGCTCTCCAACCTGGCGATCGTCCAGGGGGGGAGCCCTACCCTGACCCGCTTTATACCGATGGGTCTGGATGACCTGGTACGAGCCGTCTCGGAGGCTGCGGATCTCCCCGAGGAGGAGGCGGAGAAGCAGGCGCTCGACCCGCGCGCCAGGCTCGGCTACGACGTGGAGGGCGCGGGGGAAGGGGTTGCCGAAAAAACAGAGGAACAAGACGCCGTCGACCCCGCGCTCGTCTACGACGTGAGGCGTGGCCTCGAGGGGGCGGTGCAAACGCTGGCCGAGGATGTCCAACGCTCGATCGAGTATCATCACTCCCAGCCGGAATCCAAGGAGGTCTCGGAGGTGCTCGTCTCCGGGGAGGGCGCGCTCGTCGCGGGCTTCGATGGGTACCTCGGCGAGCTGCTGGGCGTTCCCACGCGCCGCGGCAATCCGGTGGGCAAGCTGGTTGCCAACCGTTCCAACGTCTCCGACGAACAGCTCGGAGCGATGGAGCCGGTTCTGGCTGTGGCCTTCGGCCTGGCGATGGAGGACGAATGAGGCGGATAAACCTCCTGCCGCCCGAAGAACGCCGTCGGACCACCGCGAGGCTACGCGGGGTGGTGCCGGCCGTACTCCTCATCGTGGGGGCCGTCGCGATCATCGCCATGGTCGGGTTCTACCTCTTCTTCCTCCTGCGGCTCAACGGCGTGGAGGACGAGATCGCCGAGCTGGATCAGCAGATAGCCGAACAGAACGAGCGCCTAGCCGAGTTGGCCCCTTACAGGGAACTCCAGGCACGCCTCGACGCCAAAAAACCCGTGGCCGACGGCATCTTCCGGACCCGGTTCCCCTGGGATGAGTTCTTGCAGGGTCTCGCCTTTGTAATCCCGGAGACCACGACGCTCGAAACCTTCGGCGCCGAGGCGACCCCCATAGACATCCAGGCGCCGGTCGAACAGGCGCTGGAACCGCCCGGTGCCATCACCTTCGCGGGGATCGCCCTACCCCGCTACCAGAACGTTGCGGATTTCGTGCTGCAGATGAACACCCTTCGGTTCCTCGCCAACACGGAGTTCGAGCAGGCGGAGCTGACCGGAGAGGCCTTAGCCCAACCCGGCATAGGTTTCGAGGCGGCCTCCGAGCTGATAACGGTGGTCGGCGAGAACGGGACGGAGGTGCGCATCGACGAAGGTTCGCTCGAAGAGGTCGCCGACACCGAGGATAGCGACCAGGTTCGGATCGGCGCCCCATCCTCGGAGCGCCGATGAGCCGCCGCGACCGGAACGTCCTGATCCTCGGCCTGCTGGTCATCGTGCTCCTCGTCGTCGGCTACTATTTCCTGATCCTGAGCCCGCTCTTGAATAACCTCGACGAGCGGGCGCAGGAGCGGGACGACAAGGAGACCCAGCTGGCGAACCTGCAGCAGGAGGTTGCCCAACTCGAGGCGATCCGGCGCGAGGCCCCGGAGATCCAACGCCAACTGCTCGAACTCAGCAAGCGGATCCCCACGCAGCCCGAGATCCCCACGCTCGTGGTACAGATAGAGGAGATCGCCGACGCCTCCGGGGTGACCGAACTCCGGATCGAACCCGGAACTCCGGGACCGCCGCCGGGTGGTGGTGATTTCTCGGTCGTACCAGTTACAATGTTTTTCGATGGAACGTACGAGGAGATGCAGGATTTTCTGCTCCGAACGCGCAACCTGGCCCGGCTGGTGACCGTAAGGAGCGTAACCTACTGTCTCCCGGAGGAGCGCCGCGTCATCGAACAGGTGCTCGAGGATGTAGACGTGGAGTGTCCCGAGGAGCAAGGGGGCGAGACGGAGGAGCCCGCCACCATAGTAGGGATCGAGGAGATGTTGGACGTGCAGATAGAAGCAGAGGTCTACTTCCAGCCGTCGGACGTGCCCGCGGGTACGGCCCCCACGGCCCCCGCCGCTCCCGAGACCACCACGCAGGAGACATCTCCGGAAGAGACCACGGGAGGGTAGGTCGGTGCTCGGTAACCTGGGTCAGCGGTTGGCGGCGGTTGGGTCTGGCCTCGCAGACACTTTTTTGCGGGGTAACAGGGTCATTCCGCCGGTGCTGGCGCTGCTGGCGCTGCTCGTCTTCGCCTGGATCGTAGCGGGAATCTTCGTCGGCGAGCCCGAGAAGGACCGGGCATTGAACGGGGCAAACCTTGCCCAGTCGGATGATCCCGCCGAAGCTCAAGAAGAGCCCCTCGCCCCTGAGGTCGAGAACCGCAACGTGGAGTCCTTCGCAGCCTACGAGAGCAAAGACCCCTTTCGGGAACTCATTGCGTCACCGGAGGAGATGACCACCGCCACGACCCCACCGACGACCGCCGGAGGTACCACGGGTCAGAATGGACCGACGACGACCCTCCCCGGGGCAACCAGTCCCAGCCCCGGAGCAGGTGGCGGTGGTCCTACGGACTCCGACGGCGACGGCCTGAGCGACCGGAGGGAGTCCGCCCTGGGCCAGGACCCGTTCAATCCCGATACCGACGGCGACGGCATCCTGGACGGCGACGACCTCTCAGGGGGCGGCCGTCGGGGCGACGATTTCGGCGGGGGCCCTGGAGCCGGTGGAGACCGCGGCGCGGGAGGCGACGACGGCCTCTTCGACAGCGGCGGCGACCTCCTCCCGTTGCCGTAGGGGTCGTGCGTTCGTCCGAGCTGCAGATGGTTTAATTGGCATTGACAAGAGAGGGTGTGCTGCGGTGAGGTTTGGTTTCTCGACGGCTGGCGAGTCGCACGGGCCCGCGGGGGTAGTCCTGGTGCATGGGGTCCCGGCGGGCCTCGAGCTCATCGCCGAGGATGTCAACAGGGACCTCGCCCGGCGGCAGAAGGGGTACGGTCGGGGCGGGCGACAGAAGATCGAGAAGGACGAGGTCGAGTTCCTTGGCGGCGTGCGCCACGGCTACACTCTAGGCTCCCCCGTCGCCATGCTCATCCGCAACAGGGACTACGAAAACTGGCAGGAGAGGATGTCTCCCGAACCCGTCGCCGATAAGCCCGAGCCCATCACGCTGCCCCGTCCCGGGCACGCCGACCTCGCCGGGATGCAGAAGTACGCCTTCGACGACCTGCGCAACGTTCTCGAGCGCTCCAGCGCCCGCGAGACCGCCGTCCGGGTGGCGGCCGGCGGGGTAGCGAAGAGGCTCCTCGCCGAATTCGGCGTCGGGATAAAGAGCGCGGTGTACCGCATTGGTAGCGTGGCGTGCCCCAAGGAGCGGGCGGCGCTGGAGGCCGAGAAGGCCGACGAGTCCGAGGTGCGCTGCCCCGACCCTGAGGTCTCCGACAAGATGAAGGCCGAGATCGACGCAGCCCGCCACGCCCGCGACGCCCTCGGCGGGGAGTTCGTCGTCGTGGCCGAGGGCTGCCCGCCGGGGCTGGGCTCCTACGTGGACTGGCGCGACAAGCTCGACGCGAGGCTCGCCGCCGCCGTCATGTCCATCAACGCCATAAAGGGCGTCGAGGTCGGGATGGGCTTCGGGCTGGCAACCCGGCGCTCCAGCGAGGTGCAGGACGAGATCCTGCCCGGCGCAAGCGACGGCCGCCTCGCGCGCGCCAGCAACCGCCTCGGCGGCATCGAGGGTGGCATGACCAACGGCGAGCCCGTCGTTGTAGCGGCGGCGATGAAGCCGATCTCCACCATAGCGCGTGCCCTGCGCACCGTGGACCTCTCCAGCGGAGAGCCCGCGCGGGCCTTCAAGGAGCGAGCCGACTCCTGCGCGGTGCCCGCGGCGGCTGTGATCGGGGAGTCTATGGTCGCCGTCGTGCTCGCCGAGGCGTTCCTGGAGAAGTTCGGCGCGGACAACCTGACGGATATTCGGGCGGCCTACAACTCCTACGCGGAGCGCATAGTGACGACCGGCCGCAGAACGCGTGCCTGAGAGCTCGGATTGAAGGGGCCAGTGGCCATCGTCGGCTATATGGGGTGCGGCAAGACCACGGTCGGCCGCCTCCTCGCCCCAACCTTGGGCTGGGAGTTCGTGGACCTCGACCGCGCGATCGCCAGGGAGACTGGCTGCGAGATATCCCAGATCTTCGCACGTTTCGGCGAAGAACACTTCCGCAACCTCGAGCAACGCGCGCTCGTCGGCGCGCTCGACGGAAGGCAAGAGCGCGTCGTCGCCTGCGGCGGCGGGGTCGTCGTGCGTCCCGAGAACCGCGACGTACTCAAGAAGGCCACGACCGTCTTCTTGCAGGAGGATCTCGATCTCCTCTACGGCAGGACGCGGGCCCCCAGGCGGCCCTTGCGGTCGGCGAGCCGGGAGGAGTTCAAGCGGCGCTACGCGGCGCGCCTCCCCTTCTACGAGGAGGTGGCTGACCTCGAGGTCCCGGTTCGCGGACGCCCGCCGGAAGAGGTGGCACAGGAGATATCCCGGTGGCTTCCGAGCGCGTAGTGGTCCCGCTAACCCGTCCCTACCAGGTCGTGCTCGCCACCGAACTCGACCTCCCCGAGATCCTCTCAAGGGAGCTGGAGCCCGCCCTCGGCGCCATCCTTACCGACTCGAACGTCGGGCCGCTGCACGCCGCGTCGCTCAAGCGAGCGCTCGAGAGGGCAGGCTGGCGCGTGGCCGACGTGGTGGAGATCCCCCCCGGGGAGCGCTCGAAGAGCCTAGGGGTGTACGCAGAGGTCGCAGGGAGGCTCGCCCGCTCCGGTATAACGCGCGACGCGACGCTCTTCGCCCTCGGGGGAGGGGTGGTGGGGGACCTGGGCGGCTTCGTGGCCGCCACGTTCATGCGGGGGATAGAACTCGTCGCTCTGCCCACCTCCCTGCTAGCGATGGTGGACAGCTCCGTGGGCGGCAAGGTCGGCCTCGACCTCCCCGAGGGCAAGAACCTCCTCGGAAGCTTCTTCCAACCGCGCCTCGTGGTGGCGAACCTCGGCTGGCTCGAGACCCTGCCCGCCCGCGAGCTCTCCTGCGGGCTCGCCGAGGTGATCAAGATGGGCCTCCTCTCCGGAGAGGACTACTTCGCCGACCTCGACCGGATCGAGGCAGCCCGTGAGGGTGACCCCGATGCCGTGTGGACCCTGATCCTGCACTCCATCCGCTTTAAGGCCCGGATCGTCGCCGAGGACGAGCTGGAGAGGGGGAGGCGCGCCATCTTGAACTACGGCCACACCATCGGGCACGGCCTGGAGGTCGCCGCCGATTACTCCCTGCCGCACGGGGAGGCCGTCTCCGCCGGAATGGTCGCCGCAGCCCACCTCTCCCGCGAGAAGCTCGGCACCGACCTCGTAGGGGTGCACAGGGAACTCCTCAGCTCCGCCGGGCTCCCTCTGAGCGTGCCCAGCGTGGAGGTAGAGCGGGTGCTCTCGGCGGTGGCCCGGGACAAAAAGCGCCGCGCCAACGACGGACATAACTTCGTCCTGCTCGAAGACGTGGGGAAGCCGTTGTGGGGCGTCGGGGTCGGCGAGGAGGAGGCCCGCCAGGCGATAGGCGCCGTCGTTGGCTAGCATCTTCGTGCTCAACGGGGTGAACCTGGGCTCACTCGGCGAGCGCCGCCCCGAAATCTACGGCGAGCAGACCCTCGATCACATAGAGCAGCTCCTGCGCGACCTATTCCCAAACGTCCAGCTCGAGTTTCGTCAGACAGATTACGAGGGGGAGTTCGTCGCCTGGATCCACGAGGCAGCCGACTCTGATGGTTTAGTCCTAAACCCCGGGGCCTGGACCCACTACTCTTACGCCATCCACGACGCCCTGGAGCCCGTCTCTGCACTGAAGGTAGAGGTTCACCTCTCCAACGTTCACTCGCGGGAGGAGTGGCGGCGCGAGTCGGTGATCTCGCCGGCCGTCGATGCGGTCGTCGCCGGGATGGGCGTCTACGGCTACCGGGCCGCGGTCGGGTACGTTCTCGGTGCCGCGGCGCGCGACTGACGGGGCACGAATTTATGAGATAATATCGCGGCGTCTGCGCCGGGTTTGTGGCAGCTTTGTGCGCTACGAAGACGAGGCGTTTCGAAGGGGAGTTATCGGGCATGATATCCACCAACCAGTTCAGGAACGGCAACGCCATCCGGGTGGATGGAAAGCGGTTCATGATCCTGTATTTCCAGCACGTCAAGCCCGGCAAGGGTGGGGCGTTCGTCAGGACGCGGCTCAGGAACATCGACACGGGAGCGGTGGTCGAGAGGACCTTCCGGGCGGGGGAGAAGCTCGAGAGCGTCAGGACCGAGTCACGGCCGATGACGTACCTGTATCGGGATGGGGATCTCCTCTACTTCATGGACACCGGGACCTACGATCAGGTAGGCGTCCCCTCCGAGGTCGTCGGTGAGGCGGGTGGGTACATCGTGCCAAACGGCACGGTCAGCGTGCTCTCGGCGGACGGGGAGGTCGTGAGTGTCGAGCCACCGGCACACGTGGATCTGGAGGTCGCCGAGACCGACCCCGGTCTCAAGGGCGACACCGCCACCGGAGGGAGCAAGCCGGCCACGCTAGAGACTGGGGTCGTGGTGCAGGTACCGCTCTTTGTGGGCGTCGGTGATCGGGTGCGGGTCGACACGCGCACGAACGAGTACCTGACGAGGGTTTGAGCCTTGAGCCGGCGGAGGGCGCGCAAGCAGGCCTTTCTCGTCCTGTACCAGAGCGACATCAACGGGGCCCCGGTCGAGACGACGTTCGAGCGCTGGCGGTCGCACAGGGGGGACCTCGAGGACTACGCCGCCCACCTGGCGCGGAGGGTCGAGCGGGAGAAGGAGGATCTGGACGCGCTGCTCGCTGAGGTGTCGGTCGGGTGGCCCGTATACAGGATGAGCGCGGTGGACCGCACCATCTTGCGGCTGGCGCTCTACGAGATGCTCTTTGTGGAGGACGTGCCCCCCGACGTCGCCGTCAACGAGGCCGTGGAGCTCGCCAAGGGGTTCTCCGGCGAAGAGGCCCCGGCGTTCGTGGGGGGGGTCCTGCGGGGCGCGGAGGGGAAGGCTTACGGCAAGGTGGGGCATGGCCAGCGAGGCTAGCGGGACTCGTAGCCAACTCCGCTGGGAGCAGCACCGGCGCGCCTTCGAGGAGTACCTCCGAGGCTTGCGTTTCACAGGCGAGAAGCGCCTTGCGGGCCTGGAGGAGGCCATGCGGTACTCCATGCTCGCGGGAGGCAAGCGTGTGCGGCCCACGCTGTGTATGGAGGTGGCCTGGGTCTTCGGGGCAGAGCCCGCCCGCGTGCTGCCGTCGGCGGCGGCCATAGAGCTCATCCACACGTACTCCTTGATCCACGACGACCTGCCGGCGATGGACGACGACGACTTCAGGCGGGGCCGACCGACGGCGCACAAGAAGTTCGGCGAGGCGATGGCGATACTCGCGGGCGACGCGTTCTTCGGGGAGGCGCTCGCCCTCATCACCGTGTGCCAGGAGGGCAGTTGCGAGCAGGTCCTCGAGGTGGTGCGGGAGCTGGCGAGCTCCACGGGGGTCAACGGGATGGTCGGCGGGCAGGTCATGGACATGGATCAGACGGGCATCGGCGGTCGCGTGGAGCTCGAGACGCTGCACATGATTCACAAGTACAAGACGGGCGCCCTCATCAAGTCCTCGGCCCGTATAGGGGCCCTCCTGGCCGGGGCGGGGCACGAGGGCCAGGCCGCCGTCTCGGAGTACGCTTCGGAGCTGGGCTTGTGCTTCCAGATAGTGGATGACGTGCTCGACGCCACCTCGACCCGCGACACTCTAGGCAAGAGCGCGGGGAGCGACGCCGAGCAAGGCAAGGCCACCTTCGTCGGCGTCTACGGCTTGAACGGCGCCCGGCGCGAGGCCGACAAAACCCTGGAGAGGTCCCTCGCGGCCCTCCGCAGGGTGGGCGGGGACACCTCTGGTCTGAGAGAATTGGCGTTCTTCGTGCGCTACCGGGAGAGCTAGTCAAGCCGAGCGTGAAAGGGAAGCCCCAGCGGCTGGACGCTGTGCTCGTCGAGCGGGGCCTCGCCGACTCTCGGAGCCGGGCGCAGGGCCTTATTCTCTCCGGCAGCGTACGCGTCGGCGAACGAGTGGTGACCAAGGCGGGCTTCCGCGTCGCGCCGGACGAGCCGCTCGCCGTCGTCCGACGGGAGGGGTTTGCTTCACGCGCCGGGGAGAAGCTGGACGGCGCCATAAAGGAGTTTGGCGTGAGCATAGGGGGGCGGTTGTGTCTGGACGCCGGGGCCTCCACCGGCGGCTTCACGGACGTCCTGTTGCGGCGGGGCGCTGGAGTGGTGCTGGCGGTGGACGTGGGCTACGGCCAGCTCGACTGGTCCCTGAGAAACGATCCAAGGGTGGTCGTCATGGAGCGGACCAACGTCCGCCACCTTACCGGCGACCGGTTGCTTTTTGAGCCGGATCTCCTGGTCGCCGACCTCTCTTTCATCTCTTTAGGCGTCGCTCTGGAGGGCCTCCTGACCACCACACAGGCGCTCCGGGAGGCGATCCTGCTCGTCAAGCCGCAGTTCGAGGCGGGGCCCGAGCTGGTCGGCCGCGGCGGTCTCGTGCGCGACCCGGAGGTGCATGCGGCGGTGATCCGCCGCCTCGTACGGTTTTTTGCGGCTTTGGATTTCGGCACGGTCGGCCTCACGCGCGCGCCCCTTCCCGGCCGGCGGGCCGGCAACCGAGAGTACCCGCTGCACCTCGTGCGGGGGGAAGAGACGGCGCTGGATGAGGCGCGCGTAGCGGAGGTGGTTGGGAGTGGCTGAGCGCATGGATCCCCTCGAGGTGCAGCGGGTCGGCGTCGTCGCGAAGCCCGGGGTGAGCGAGGGCTACCTCCAGCGGCTCGTCGCGGCCCTCAAAGAGAGGGGGGTAGAGATCTCCGAGGTCAGGCTCGACGAAGAGCCCGACGGGGCCACGGAGCCGGATCTCGTCTTCGTCCTCGGCGGCGACGGGACGATGCTCAAGGCCTCGAGAATGTACCAGGGACGGGTGCTACTCGGGGTTAATCTGGGCAAGGTGGGTTTTATGTCGGGGATGATCCCGGAGGAGATAGAGGCCGGGGTCGAGAAGGTGCTGGGCGGCGGGCTCGAGGTCCAGGAATACAGGATGCTCGAGGTTTGTATCCTTGGGGAGGAACCTCAGAAGGCGGCGAACGACGCCGTGCTCATCAAGAAGCGGCCGCACCAGCTCATCTCGGTGGACGTCGAGGTCAGCGGGGAGGATCTGTTCGCCTTTCGGTGCGACGGCTTTATCGCGGCCACACCTCTGGGCTCGACTGCCTACGCGCTCTCCGCGGGCGGCCCCATCATCTCCGGTGATGCCGGGTGCTACGTGATCGTCCCGATAGCGCCCCACGCGCTGGTCAGCCGCCCGCTGGTTCTGGGCGAGGATCAGGTCGCCGAGCTCAAGCTCGTCGATCGGGACGCGCTCCTCTCCCTGGATGGCGACGAGCCGCGCGAGATCCCCGCTGGCGGGCGCATAGAGATCAGGCTCTCCCGACAAAGCGTTAAAATAGGCCGGACCGAAGACTGGAGCTGGTGGAGAGCCGTGCGCAGGACGTTTTTGTAGTGTTGATGGAGATCTCCGTCGAGAACGTGGCCCTGATAGAAGAGGCGACCCTGGAGCTCTCGCCGGGTCTGAACGTAATAACCGGGGAGACCGGCGCAGGGAAGACCCTGCTCGCCACCGCGCTGCAGCTGCTCCTTGGCGGCCGCGCTCGCTCGGAAGCGGTTCGCTCTGGCGCCAAGAGGGCCACCGTCGAAGGCACCTTCGTCCTCCCCGACGAGACCCGCTCTTCCATCCTCGGCGACTCTTTAGGGGATCTCGCAGAGGAGGTAGACCCGGACGAAGGGATCCTCCTGCGGAGGACCATCACCGAGGACGGCCGCTCCCGGTGCTACGTCTGCGGGATTGCGGTACCGGTCAGGGCACTCGCTTCTCTAGGCGAGCGACTCGTCTCCTACCACAGTCAGCGCGAGCAGACCCGCCTGACCGAGCTCGCCGAGCAACTCGCCATCCTGGACGATTTTCTGGACGAGGAGGCTATTGAGGCCAGGGACGAGCATGCTTCCCTCTGGCACGCGGTACAGGGCGATCGACGGGAGCTTGAGGAGATCAGGGCTACCGGCGAAGCACGCCTGCGGGAGGTTGATTACCTGCGTTACCAGATCTCGGAGCTCGAGTCGGCGGGCTACAGCGCGCAAGAGGTCGCCGAGCTCACCCGCGAGCGCGAGCGCCTGAGGAACATCACCGACCTCCTGCGCTCGGCGGCCGCCGCGGCCGCGGCCCTCTCCTCGGAGGAGGGCGGGGGTGCGATAGACTCGGTCGCCGCCGCCGTGGCGGAACTCGAGAGGGCCTCCCGCTACGACGATGGCCTATCGGGGTCGCTGGGACGCCTGGGTGGAATCTCCGCCGAGCTAGAAGACGTGCTCTACGAGCTCAGGGCCTACGTCGATGAGCTGGAGGCCGACCCGAACCGGCTGGAGGCGGTGGAGGAGCGCCTCGCCACCTTGCGGGCGCTGGAGCGCAAGTACGGCGTCGACGTCGAGGGCTACCTGCAGGACGCCAGGGGGCGATTGGGGCGTCTCGAGAACCTGGATGAGGAGAGTGCGGAACTCCAGGAGAGGATAGAGAAGGCTCAGAGGCGGCTCGGGGAGCTTGCGGCTGAGATCAGCGCGGGCAGGCAAGAGGCCGCGGAGAGGCTCTCGGAGAAGGTGCAGGAGAACCTGACGGATCTCAACCTGGCCAACACCACCTTCCGGGCCGAGCTGGTGCTCGCACCTCCCGGACCCTCCGGGGTCGAGAGGGTGGACTTCTTGATCCAACCCAATCCCGGCGAGCCGGAGCTCGCCGTGCGGCGCTACGCCTCGGGCGGGGAGCTCTCTAGGATCATGCTCGCCATCCGTCTTGCGCAGGAGCGCATCGAGCCGGGTGCTACATACATCTTCGACGAGGTGGACGCAGGGATAGGGGGCGAGACGGCCACGGCGGTCGGGACCAAGCTGCGGCAACTCGGGGAGCGCAACCAGGTCCTGACCATCACCCACCTCCCGCAGATAGCCTCCGAAGCCGGCACCCACGTGGTCGTGACAAAGGAGGAGGCCTCAGGACGCACGATCACCCGCATCCGTCGGGTCGAAGGCGAGGAGCGCCTCCATGAGATGGCCAGGATGCTCTCGGGCCGGATCGACGAGGCTTCGTTGGCCCACGCCTCCGAGCTTCTGGTGGGCGGACGATGAGCTCCGCCGGCGAGTACAGGCTCTCCGGGCGGGCGGTTCTCGGGATGAAGACCAAGGAGATCCTGCCCCAGCTCGACGTCGCCTCTATCCCCGTCATAAACCACGAGAACCTCGACCGGATCACGGCGGAGACGCTGGTAGAGGCCGGCGTGAACGCCCTGGTGAACGCTGCCGGCTCGGCCACGGGCGAGTACCCGAACACGGGGCCGTTCATCCTGGCGCGCGCGGGGGTGTACATCCTCGACGGGGTCGGCCAGAAGGTCTTCGAGAGGCTCTCGACCGGGGACGAGATCGAACTCCGGGGCGACGGTGTCTACCGCGCGGGGGAACTGGTCGCCGTGGGCGAACACCTCGACGAGGAGACCGCCGAGCGCAAGCTGCGCGAGAGCCGCGCCGTGGTCGGCGAGGCGCTTGAGAGCTTCGCCCAGAACACGGTCCAGTTCATGCGCCGCGAGCAGGACCTCCTCTTCTCCAAGCTCGACGTTCCTCGCGAGTTGGCGGGCGAGATCCGGGGCCGCCACGTGCTCGTCGTGGTTCGGGGCTACGACTACCGCCAGGACCTCGCGGCTCTGCGCACCTACCTGCGCGAGGTGCGGCCGTTTATCATCGGGGTGGACGGAGGGGCCGACGCCGTGCTGGAGGCCGGGTGGACGCCGGACCTCGTCTTCGGCGACATGGACTCCGTCTCCGAAAGGGGGCTGTGGGCGCCGGATCACCTCCTCGTGCACGCCTACCCCGGCGGCGAAGCCCCGGGGATGAAGCGGGTGCAGGCCGCGGGTATTAAGGACGCCAAAACGCTCCCCGCGCCGGGGCTCTCGGAGGACGTCGCCATCCTCATCGCCGAGCAGTGCGGCGCCGAGCTGATCGTGGCCGTCGGTGCCCACGTGGGCCTTGTCGAGTTCCTGGACAAGGGCCGCAAAGGGGCCTCCTCCACCTTCCTGACACGCCTGAAGGTCGGCCCGCGCCTAGTGGACGCCAAGGGCGTCTCGAAACTCTACCCCTCCCGCATCTCCGTCTGGCAGCTCGTCGCTCTCGTCGTCGCCGGCCTCGTGGCCGTCTCTGCGATCGTCTACTCCTCGAACTCGCTGGCCGACATCTTCCAGGTACTCGCCATAAAGCTGCAACTCCTCTTGGGTCTCTAGAGGATGCCAGACCTCAGGTACCACCTGATTTCCCTGATCTCGGTCTTTTTGGCCCTCGCGATCGGGATCCTGCTCGGCGTGGCGATGGCCGACCGGGGTGTGGTCAGCGACCGGATGCAGGCCGAAATCACGAGCATCGAACGGCAGCTCGACAGGCAGCAGCGAGAGATCGGCAAGCAAAACGAACACATAGCCGAGCAGGAGATGATGCTCGAACGTATGTCCGAGGTGATGATCGCGGACAGCCTCCAAGGAGAAGACGTGGCTCTGGTCGCCGGTCCTTACGCCGAACCGGATACATACCAGGCCGTAGAGAGCGACCTCTCGGAGGCCGGCGCGAACATCACCTCGATCGAGACCCTCACGGTCCCTGATCCAACCGAGGTCACGAACGGGGAGCTCACAACGCAGGAAGCGACCACGCAACTCGAGTCCGGCTACGCCACCAACGTCGCCCGCAAGGTCTTGGGATACACCGGCGAGGGCGCGGAGTTCCCTGAGATAGTGGTCTTCGTCGGCGGTGGTGAGATCCCGGGCGACGCCCCGCCGGGCACCCTCAAGGCCCTGAAGGCCGTCCAGGGAAGGATGTTCGAGATCTGGCTCGACGCCGGGGTCCGCGTGGTCGGCGCCGAGACATCCGACGCCGGACGTACCGAGGTGCCGCTCTTCGAGAGCACCGGCATCCCCTCCGTTGACTACGCGGACGAACCCGCCGGTCGCGCCGCGCTCATCCAGCTCGCGGCGACCGACATAGAGGGCTCTTACGGTACCAAGGACACCGCCTCCGGGCCTTTCCCTCCCCCGAACTGATGCATAGGCATCAGGTGTCAAGCATCAGGCCACAGGTAATTTCCTGAAGCCTGATGCCCGTAGCCTGAAGCCTGATAGCTATACTTACCTCGTGAGACTCCCTACGGCAGCGGTGATAGCTGCCCGCGACGAGGCGGCGACGCTCGCCAGAACCCTCGACGCCCTCGGAACCATCACCGGCCTCTCCCGCCTCATCGTGGCCGACGATGGCAGCCAGGACGCCACGGCAGAGATCGCTCGCAGCCGCGGCGCCGAGGTCCTCCCCGCCTCGACCCCGGGCAGAAGCCGGGGCAAGGGCCATGCCCTCCGCCTCGGCCTGGTGCACGCCTGCAAAGGGGCCCCGGCGGCCCTCCTGCTGGCCGACGCGGACCTCGGGTCCTCGGCGGCCCGGCTCGTCGTCCTACTCGAGGCCCTCGACGAACATCACCCCGTAGCTGTGGCCACCTTCCCGCCCGCCGCCACGAAGGGCGGCTTCGGCCTGGTAAAGAACCTCTCCCGGCTCGCCATCCTCCGCCGCAGCGGCTACTCTCCCCTGGAACCCCTCTCCGGCCAGCGAGCCCTCCTCCCCTCCACCCTCGACGCCCTCCCCGGCATCGCCCCCGGCTTCGGGGTCGAGGTCGGCATGACCCTCGACCTCCTCTCGTCCGGGATAAAACCGCTCGAGATACCACTCCCCCTCTCTCACCGCCCCACCGGCCGCGGCCCCCGGGGCTTCGCCCACCGCGCCCGCCAGGGCCTCGACATCGCCCGCGCCCTCCGCGGGGCCCGTATCCCGTGGTGACCACTATGCTCCTCCTGGCCTCCGGCGCCGCTCTCACCCTGGCGACCCTCGCCCTCTCGTACCCCTACCTCCCCAGACGCCAGAACTTCGCGGGCCGCAACATACCCACCTCCGCCGGCCTCACATTTTTACCCATAATACTCATCATGCTGACGGTCTCCGCTGCCGGCCTGTTGCCGTTGGGCGCGGGTGGGGTTTGGTATCTGGCGTATTCGCTTCTGGCTGCGCTCGTAGGGTTTGCTGATGACAGGTGGGGCGGGGCTGGCGCGAGGGGGTTCGCGGGGCATCTGGGTGCGTTATCGGAGGGGAGGTTATCGACGGGTCTCTTGAAGGTTGTGTTGCTCGGTGGCGGGGCGATTATCTTCGGGGTTCTCGTGTTCGGTGGGGGATGGAGGGCGTTTGTTGCGGCTCTCCTTCTGGCCGGCTGCGCCAATCTGGCCAACCTCTTCGACGTGCGGCCCGGGCGGGCCTTCAAGTTCTTGGGCGTTCCGGTGGTGGTGTTGGTGCTGTTCTTAGCGCCCCAGGGGGCGGTGCTGGCGGTCGCGGGGGTGGCAGGGGGGACTATAGCGCTATTTTATTTTGACCTCAGAGGGCGTATCATGCTGGGTGATGCGGGCGCCGCGATCTGGGGGGCTGTTCTGGGCTACCTCGTAGTGACGAGCGGACCGGGCGCGGTCTGGTGGGTCGCCGGGGTGGCTACTCTGGGCCTCACCGCGGTGGCTGAGGTTTCTTCCATCTCCCGGGTAATAGAGGAGGTAGGCACGTTACGGAGGCTAGATCTTTGGGGGCGTGGTGGCGATGAGTGAGACCAAGTACATATTCGTGACGGGCGGCGTCGTGTCGTCCATCGGCAAGGGGACCAGCGCGGCGGCTCTGGGGATGCTCCTCAAGTCGAGGGGCTACCGGGTCGTGTTGCAGAAGTTCGACCCCTACATCAACGTCGATCCCGGGACCATGAACCCGTACCAGCACGGTGAGGTCTTCGTGACGGAAGATGGGGCCGAGACGGACCTGGATCTGGGGCACTACGAGCGGTTTCTCGATGAGAACCTGGGCAAGCTCTCTAACGTGACGACGGGGAGCGTCTACTGGGAAGTCATAAGCCGGGAGCGGAGGGGGGACTACCTCGGGGCGACCGTGCAGGTCATCCCGCACATAACCAACGAGATCAAGAACCGCATAGGCCGCTTGGGCAAGGACAAGGACATCGTCATAACCGAGATAGGGGGGACGGTCGGCGACATAGAGAGCCTGCCGTTTCTGGAGGCCATCCGGCAGTTCAGAAACGATGTGGGGAGGCGAAACGTACTCTACGTCCACGTATCCTACGTGCCCTACATCGAGGCGGCCGGGGAGCTCAAGACCAAGCCGACCCAGCACTCCGCGCAGCGCCTGAGGGAGATCGGCATAAGCCCCGACATACTCATCTGTCGGGCTGACAGGCCCATCGGCGAGGACATCAGGAAGAAGATCGCGCTTTTCGCAGATACGGAGCTCGGCTCGGTCATCCCCGCCGAGGACGCCCCGAACCTCTACGCGATACCCTTGAACTTGCACGAGGAGGGCCTCGACGATCTCGCGCTCGAGAAGCTCGGCCTCTCGGCGCCGCCCGCAGAGCTCGGTAGGTGGCGAGATCTCGTCTCGAGGATGCTCGGGGCAAGAGAGACCGTCACCGTGGC
Source organism: Actinomycetota bacterium (assembly GCA_030776865.1). Lineage (GTDB taxonomy): Bacteria > Actinomycetota > Rubrobacteria > Rubrobacterales > Rubrobacteraceae > JALYGY01. The sequence goes on from JALYGY010000006.1 coordinate 21,438, forward strand.
CATCATCGGCAAGTACATAAAGCTGCAGGACGCCTACCTCTCCGTGGTCGAGGCCCTCGGCCACGCCGGCGGCGCCCACGGCCTGCGGGTAGAACTCGACTGGGTGGACTCGGAGGAGCTCACCGGTCGGGAATCGACGGCGCGCCGACTGGTGCGCGCGGGTGGGGTGCTGGTGTTGCCGGGCTTCGGGCATCGGGGGGCGGAGGGGAAGATAGAGGCGGCGCGCTACGCCAGGGAGACCGGCACGCCCTACCTGGGTCTCTGCCTCGGGATGCAGATAGAGGTCATCGAGTTCGCGCGCAACGTGGCCGGCCTCGAGATGGCCAACTCTACCGAGTTCGATCAGGACACCCCGCACCCGGTTATAGACATCATGCCCGACCAGGTCGGGGTCGAGATGGGCGGCACGATGCGCCTCGGGCGCTGGCCGTGCAAGATCTCGCGCGGCACCTTGGCCGCCGAGGTCTACGACGCCGACTTCGTCTACGAGAGGCACCGCCACCGCTACGAGGTGAACAACCGTTACCGGGAGGCCATCCAGGAGGCCGGGATGGTCTTCTCCGGCACCTCTCCAGACGGAAGGCTGGTCGAGATCGCCGAGCTCAGAGACCACCCGTTCTTTATCGGGAGTCAGTTCCACCCGGAGTTCAAGAGCCGGCCGCTGCGTCCACACCCGCTCTTCTACGGGTTCGTCGGGGCCTGCGCGGCCCCGCAGGCGGGCGAGGTCTCCGAGGCGGTCTCGAGAGCCGAGGAGCGGGCCTCCCGCTGAGGGCGCAGGGTCGAACGGGTCTCCTCGTCGCCGGCGGCGACCGTCAGCGGCGGACGGTAGCGCTCCTCCCGACCGAGCCTGCCGGCAAGATCGCGACCCGCACCGCGGGCACGGTCGAGTTCGGGGCGACGCTCGCGTGGCAAAGCCCGGAGGCCGTACCCCGAAAGCCTTTGCTCCCCGGGCTCCGCGGCGCCGCGCGGTGCTCCATAACGCAGACCGAGGGACCTGAGGCGTCGACCCGATGCCTCGCCGGGGAGATAAGGGCCATGGGGGCGGCCGAGCTCGGTTCGACCCTCGAAGTCGTCCTGCGGGCCTTGACGGCGGTCGCGGCCCTTACGGAGGCGGTGCTCGAGGTAGGCGTCGTACGCACCGTTGCGCCGCGGGTATCATCGGCGCCGGCCCTGGAAGAGCTGGCGCGCGACATCTGGGCCGCCGGGTTCGGGGTACGGTTCGGGCCCTCGTGGACCCCCGCTCCGGCGACGGACGTGTGCGTCGGGGTCGGTGGCGATGGCGGACTGCATGAGTTTCTCAGGTCCCACCCCGCCTGGAGCATAGGCTGAAACACTCGCCGTCTCCCCCCGTCCTGCGGCGCGCCCGGGTACTCGCCGTCTCGGCGGAACTCGCCCACGTCGAGCTTCTCGACGGACCGCTCGCCGGCGAGAGCGTCACTGGCCTCTTCTACCTGGATCTGGGACCCCCCCCGGTGGCAGGGGAGGAGGTCGCGGTCAACACGGTGGGTCTGGAGATGGCCCTCGGCACGGGTGGCGTCGCGGTGATAGTGCCCTCGCTCGACGGCTCCGCAGAGGCCCCGGCCAACGAGGACCACTTCGTCAAGCTCCCGTACACGCCACTGCAGTTCCCTGCCGCCTCGCCCCCGCAGGCCGAAGACCTCTCCGGGGTGCCGGTCGTCGTCCTCTCGCTCCACTCGCACCTGGCCCCTGCCTGTTGCGCGGCCGCCGCCTTTATGCCCGCATGCCGCCCCACCTTCCTGTGGCAGGAGGGTGGGGCGCTGCCGGTCGCCCTCTCGAGGACCGTCCGGGAGCTCAAGGAGAGAGGTCTCCTCCACGCCGTCGTCTCCGCGGGGAGTTGCTTCGGCGGCGACCTGGAGGCCCCCAACGTCTACTCCGGGTTCCTGGCGGCCGCCGGAGTAGAGTCAGACGCCCAGCTGGTGCTCGCGGGGGTAGGACCGGGGCTCGTCGGCACCGCCACCGCCCTCGGACACGGCGGCATGGCCGCGGCAATCGCCCTCAACGCGGCCTCCTCACTCGGCGCCGAGCCCGTCCTAGCGCCCCGCCTCTCCGCGGCGGATCCGCGCGAACGCCACAGGGGCCTCTCGCACCATACGCGCGCTGCCCTGCGGGCAGCGCTCGCTGGCTGCCGGGTGGCCCTCCCGGCCCGTGGCGATGTCCCCCTGGAAGGGTTGCCGGACCACCACACCTATGAGTTGGTCGAGGCGGGTGCAGCTGGATCGCAGGAGCGCTTCGGGGTAACCTTCGAGAGCATGGGACGTCGCTATGAGGAGGATCCGGTATTCTTCGACGCGGCCGCCGCGGCGGTCGCGCTGGCCCTGGATGACGGACACTCCAGGTGAGTGCTCCTCCTCCAGAGAAGCCGGGTGGTGGAGAACTTCGTCTCCTCCCTCCCGCCACCGGAGGGGCGGCGACCTTCGAGGCGTCGGGTAGGTCCCTCTCGGACTTCACAATCGAGCTCGATGTGTACTCGGGCCCCTACGAGTGGTTGCTGGCCCTGATCCTTGAGGATGAGTTGGAGATCTTCGAGGTTCCTCTGCGCGAGCTGGTCGGCCTCTACCTGAAGGCCCGCAACCCGGGGACCCCGAAAGCCCTCGAGCGCGACACGGACTTCGCCGGCTCCGCCGCTGCCCTCATCCTCCTCAAGAGTCGCACCCTCTCGCCGATCCTCGAGGCGGACGCCGAGGACGACGAGGAGGAGGCCATCTCGGCCGAGCAGCTCGCCGAACGGCTCGCGGAGTACCTGAAGGTCCGGCGCGGCGCCGAGGCCCTGCGCGCGAGGTTCGCCGCCAACGCCGGCCACCATCCTTCGGCCCACTCCCCGCCGCCCCGACCCGGCCGCCTCAGGGTAGATCCTGAGCGCCTCTCCGAGACGGCGCGCCGGGTGCACTCCCGCCGCCTCGAGCCCCCCGTCTCTCACCTCGGCCCGATAACCCTAACCCTCCAGGAGCTCGCCTCCGTTATACGCGCCGCCCTCGCCCGCGGGCCCGTCTCCTACGAGGAGCTCGTCAGGGACATGGACCGCCTGCGCTCGGCCGTGACCTTCGCTGCGGCGCTCTCGCTCGCCCAGGAAGGCCACCTGAAGCTCTCCCAGGCCGAACCCCTGGGCCCCCTCACCCTGGAGCCGGGCTCGTGAGCGCCCCGAACGCCTCTCAGCTGATCGAAGCCGTCCTCCTCTCCAGCGCGCGCCCGGTCGCCCCGGAGACTCTGAGCCTTGCCACCGGCCTCCCCGAGGAGAAGCTACGCCCGGCCCTCGCCGACCTGCGGCGCCGTTACTCCCCGGAGAACTCGGGCATCGTGCTGCGCAACGTGGCGGGCGGCTACCTGCTCTCGACGAACCCGGTTTGCTCCTTCGCCGTCGAGCGCTTCCGCGAGGAGGCGCGCCCCGCGCCGCTCTCCGGCGCCGCCTACGAGGTGCTCTCCTGCACCCTCTACCACGGCCCCCTGACGCGCGCCGAGATCTCCCAGGTGCGCGGCGTCAACTCAGACGCCGTGGTTCGTAACCTCCTCGACCGCGGCCTCCTCGCCGAGGTGGGCGCCGACCGCGGCCATCCCGGTTCCCCGGCCCTCCTCGACGTGACCGAGGACTTCCTCCTCGCCGCAGGAGCCGCCTCCCGCGAGGAGTTCCCCCCCCTCGACTCGCTCGTCGGCGAGGAGGAACTCACCCGCGTGCGCGAGCGCCTCGTCCAGGGCTCCGGTGAGCCCCGCCCCGCAGAACCCCCCGAGGCCCCCTGATTTGCGCCTCCAGGCCTTTCTCGCCCGCGCGGGCGCAGCGCCCTCCCGCCGAAAGGCGGAGGCCCTTATCTCCGCGGGCAGGGTATCGGTAAACGGCGAGAGGGCTACTTTAGGCGCCGCCATCTCCCCCCAGGAGGACGCCATCCTCCTGGACGGAGAACGGATCACACTCCCAAAGAACCTCGCCTACCTGGCCCTCAACAAACCCGCCGGCTACCTCACCACCCTCAAGGACGAGCCCGGCCGCGACCGCCCGACAATCACTGACTTGATGCCGCCCGTCCAGGGCCTCATCCCCATCGGCCGCCTGGACGCCGCTACCACAGGCCTCCTACTTCTGACCAACGACGGCGCCCTGGCCCACCATATAGCCCACCCCTCCTCGCAGATAGAGAAGGAATACGAAGTTACCGTGAGAAACCCCACCCCCGAGAGAGCCCTCGCCGCCCTCTCCGCCGGCCCTACCCTCGAGGACGGCAAGATGCTCCCCCCAGCGCTCGCGAACATCCATACCAGCTCCCCACACAAGACCACCTTCCACCTCACCATCCATGAGGGCCGTAACCGCATAATACGCAGGGCGTGTAGGGCGGTGGGGTTGGAATTGCTCTCCTTGAGGAGAGTCCGCGTCGGGCCCGTCATCCTAGGTGACCTACCCGAGGGCCGCACCCGAGAATTGACCGAAGAGGAGATCAAAGCCCTCAGAGGCCATGCCCGATAGCTCCCGCATCGAGCCCGCCCGTACCCTCCAGGGAACCCTGCAGATCCCCCCGGACAAGTCCATCTCCCACCGCGCGGCCTTGGCCGCCCTCCTCTCCGCTCGCAATACCACCATCCGCCGCTACCTCCCCGCCCAAGACACCCTGGCCACCCTCGACGCCATAGAAGCCTTCGGAGCCCACGTCGTACCCTCGAATTCCTCCGTCCACATAACAGGCGTCGGCCTTACAGGCGCCCCCGAACCCCAGAACGTCGTAGATGCTCGTAACTCCGGCACACTGATCCGCATAATACTCGGCATAGCGGCGGGCTACGGCGGGTTTGCGTGTTTCACGGGGGATTCATCCTTGCGGGGGCGACCGATGGGTCGGGTAGTTGGGCCGTTGAGGAGGATGGGGGCGGAGATCGCGGGCTTGCGGGGAGGGGAGCGGCTGCCGCTTGTGGTGCTCGGCAACGGCGGGGGGCTAAGGGGTGGGAGGCACGAGATACCGGTTGCGAGCGCGCAGGTAAAGAGTTGTCTGCTGTTCGCGGGCCTCTTTGCGGACTCTGTGGTCTCCGTAGTGGAGCCGGGGAGGAGCAGGGATCACACTGAGCGTCTTTTCGAGGCGTGCGGGGTGGAGGTGGGGGTGTGGGATCTCCCTGGTGGCGCGAGGAGGGTGGACCTCACGCCCCCGGAGAGGCTGGAGGTTCCGGTGGAGATTTCGGTTCCGGGGGACATCTCCTCGGCGGCGTTCTGGGTGGCGGCGGCGCTGGTGGTGCCGGGCTCTGAGGTGCGCATAGAGGGCGTCGGGCTCAACCCTACCAGAAGCGGGTTCTTGGATATACTTCGCGAGATGGGCGCGGACGTAGAGGCCTCGGGGGTCAGGGAGAACGGGATAGGCGAGCCGGTCGGGGACCTCGTGGTGCGCCACTCGGAGCTCCGAGGAACCAGCGTCGGGGCCGGAGATGTGCCCGGGGCGGTGGACGAGCTGCCGCTCCTGGCGCTCGTCGGGGCTTTCGCTCAGGGCGACACGGTGGTTGAGGGCGCGGGGGAGCTCCGCATAAAGGAGACGGACAGGATCTCCGCCGTCTGCGAGGAGTTCCGCAAGGTAGGGGTAAGGATCGAGGAGCGCGAGGATGGTTTCGTGGTCAGGGGAGGGGGAGTCGTAAGGGGTGGCCGGGCGAGCAGCCGGGGGGATCATCGCCTCGCGATGGGCCTGGGGGTAGCAGGCCTCGCCTCGCGTGAGGGGGTCGAGGTCGAGGACATGGCGGCCTCGC
>JALYGY010000007.1 GCA_030776865.1 Actinomycetota bacterium
ACTGAGCTACAGGGGCACAGCTTGTTCGTGGGGGCGGGAGGATTCGAACCTCCGTAGGCGAAGCCGGCAGATTTACAGTCTGCTCCCTTTGGCCGCTCGGGCACACCCCCGGCCACGCCCCCGCAGCGCTCCGGAGCGCGGAGGTTATGGTAGCAAACGCCGCCGACTTTTCAACAGAGCCCGGGAAGGGATTCGAACCCCCGACCTGCCGCTTACAAGGCGGCTGCTCTACCGCTGAGCTACCCGGGCTTGCGAGGTGTCGGGCTACAGGTATCAGGCTTCAGTTCGCCGACCCCGAAGCGCCCCGCCAACCAGTATTCTAACAAGCGCGCTCCTGGTAAGACATGTCGCCGACGAGCTGCTCGGTCCCGAGCACCTGATGCCTGAGACCTGAAACCTGCAGCCTATTTCGCCCGGCGCCGAATCTCCTCGAGTCTCCGCAGGGTCTCGGGCGGGAGTCGGTCGGAGATGCGCGCGCGTCGGGGGCCTTCGGGGCTGCGGGTCACGGCCGGTAGCTCGTCGAGCAGCTCCGCGAACTCGCGGGGGGTGGCACGCGCGACACCCCGCGCCAGCGCGGCGCGTTGCAGGGCGAAGTCCGCCGTATAGACCGTAGCGGGACCGTCCAGGTTGCCGATCAGGCGTTCTATGACGTCGTCGGCCGACTCCCCGGGGGCGCTGTAGACGACGCGCACCGCGCCGCCGGCTCTTAGCTCCGTACGCTCCGGTCCCGAGCCGCGGTGGGCGTCGAAGACGACGACGATCTCCCGCCCCGTCCATCCCGCGACCTTTAGGGCGTCGTTCACCAGGAGCTCGCGCGAGTCATCCAGACCGCCGGTAGCGCGGGTCCTGTAACGCTCTGTGGCGCCGATGACGTTGTAGCCGTCTACGATCAAGTACGGCGTCAACCCCGCTGCCTCCTCGCCTCGTACAAGAGAACCGCCACCGCCACCGAGACGTTCAACGACTCCACCGCCCCGAGCATCGGGATGGATACGGCACCGTCGCAGCCCTCGCGCACGAGCCTGCGGATGCCCCGGCCCTCGCTCCCGAGCACGAGCGCCACCGACCCCGAGAGGTCCAGCTCGGTGTATTTCGTCCCCCCGACCTCGGCGGCGTAGACCCAGAGGCCGGCCTCCTTTATCCGGTCGATGGCCCGGCGCAGGTTCGTCTCCCTTGCTAGACGCACGTGCTCGCTCGCCCCCGCGCTCGCCTTGACCGCCGCCGCCGTCACGCCCACAGCCCTGTTCTTCGGGATCACGACGCCGCTCGCCCCTGCGCCGTCGGCAGCCCGCAGAACGGCACCCAGGTTGCGCGGGTCCATAACTCCGTCGAGCACGAGGAGAAGAGGGTTCGGGGCGGCGAGGATCTCACCAAGGTCCGAGTACGGGTAAGGACCCACGCGGGCCCCTACGCCCTGATGCGCCGCCCCGCGGGCGAGGTCCTCGATCCGGGCGCGAGGCACCTTCTTTACGGGCACACCGGCCGCGTTTGCCACCTTTGCGACCTCCGCGCTCTGAGCGGCATCGAGAACCTCGAAGACCTCGCGCCTGCGGCTCCGCAGCGTCTCGAGAACCGGACGGATGCCGTAGATGAGCTCCCGCTTCAACTAATGGCGGCTCAGCGCCGGTCCTTCCGGGGTGTCCTCGATCGCCCAGCCCCCTGCGTGCAGTTCGTCGCGGATCCGATCCGCGCGCGGCCAATCCTTCTCTCGTCGTGCCCGCTCCCTGGCGGCCACCCGGTGCAGGACGTTTTCTCCCGGATCTTCGGAGTACCGGACGCGCACCCCGTCCACGTCAGCGATGGTCTCCTCCGCGAGGTCAAACCCGAAGACGGTCAGAACGTCTCGCAGCGCCTCCGCGAGCGAAGAGAACTCCCCGGCGGCTTCGGGGCGGTCCGAGACCTCCTGCCCCGCCCTCGCGGAGACCTCGAAGACGGCAGCGATGGCCTCAGGAGTGTTGAGGTCATCCCGCATCGCGGCGTCGAAGCGGTCGCGAAGCTGGCTTGCAAGCTCGTCAGAGAGCTTCGAAGAACTCCCCGAGCCGGAGAGCTGGCGGTAGAGACGCATGAGCCGCTCGTAGGAGCGGCGCTTCTCGTCCAGGATCTCCTCGGAGTAATCTATGGGCTGCGAGTAGTGGCTCTGCAGAAGCCACATCCTCACGGCGTTCCTGCCGTGGAGCTCGACGGCCCTCTCTACGTCGAGGATGTTACCGAGGGACTTGGCCATCTTGTCGCGCGCCAGGGTGACCATCCCGTGGTGCGTCCAGGCGCGAACGAAGGTACGCTCCGGGTGGGCGCCCGCGCTCTGGGCTAGCTCGTTCTCGTGGTGGGGGAAGCGCAGATCGGTGCCGCCGCCGTGGATGTCCGCCCCTTCGGGCAGGTGTTTCTCGACCATCGCCGAGCACTCGAGGTGCCAGCCCGGACGCCCCGGTCCCCAAGGACTCTCCCACGAGGGCTCGCCGGGTTTGGAGGCCTTCCAGAGGGCGAAGTCGAGCGGGCTTTTCTTGAAGCCCGTCTGGCCCTTCTCCGTCTCGCGCATCTCCTCGGGGCGCTGGTGCGAGAGCTTGCCGTACTCCGGGAAGCTCTCGACCGAATAGTAGACGTCGCCGTTAGCTTCGCCAGGGGCGTAGGCGTGGCCCTTCTCGATCAGCTCCTCGATAAGCGAGATCATCTCCGGGATGTGCTCTGTTGCCCGCGGCTCGACGTCAGGGAGGCCGATGCCGAGCATCTCCAGGCGCTCGTGGAAGGAGTCGGTGTAGCGGCGCACGACCTCTTCCCAGGAGACGCCCTCCTCGTTGGCCCTGCCTACGATCTTGTCCTCTACATCCGTTATGTTCTGGACGAACTTGACCTCGTAGCCCCTATTTCTAAGGTACCTTGCGACCACGTCCCAGAACAGCGGCGCCCGGATGTTGCCGATGTGGGGGTGGTTGTAGACCGTCGGCCCGCAGACGTAGAGTCCTACACCTCCGCTCTGACCGATCTCGACCCGTTCGCCGCTCAAGGTGTCCCTTACGGATACGCTCATGCCTCTAGTCTAGCCTCTCTCGCCCTCTCTATCCGGCTTTGCGACTCCTGCGCACCGAGCGCCGCGAAGAGGTACGCCATCTCCGGTCCCCTGCTTTTGCCGGTCAGCGCCAGCCTCAGCGGATGCAGCAGGTCCCTGGTCTTCATCCCGCGCTCCTTCGCCCACGCGCGCAGCTCCCCGACGAACTCCCTGGCTTCTTCTACGCTACCCATCTTGCGCCCTTCGAGGGATCCGGCGGCGTGAGCGAAGACCCCCTCGCTCGAATCGGGTAGCTCCTCGACGAAAGAGGCGGGGGCCACGGGGCCCGTGATCTCCCGCAAGAGGCGCGGCGCGTCCGACAGGAGCCGCACCTCCTCCCGGATGGCCTCCACCACCGGAAGCTCGCGCTCTCGCGGCAGTGCATCGGCCACGAACGACGCCAGGCGCCGGCGAAGCTCTTGTAGGGGCAGGCGCCGGATAAACCGGGCGTTGAAGAAGAGCAGGCGATCCGGGTCGAAGGTCGCGGGGCTCGCGCCGAGGCGTGCGGGGTCCCACTCGCGAGCGAGTTCTTCGAGGTCCGCAAAGTCCTCCTTGCCCTTCGGGTGCGTCCAGCCCAGGAGCGCCAGGTAGTTTACGAGCGCCTCCGGCAGGTAACCTTTGTGGCGGTAGTCTGCGATGCTCGCGGCCCCGTGGCGTTTGGAGAGCTTCTTGCCGTCGGGGCCGAGGATCAGGCCGAGGTGGATAAACTCGGGCTCTCTGACCTCCAGCGCGCGGTAGAGGAGTACCTGGCGGGCCGTGTTCGACAGGTGCTCCTCCCCCCGGATGACGTGGGTGACGTCCATATTCAGATCGTCCACCACGGCAGCGAAGTTGTACGAAGGGGTGCCGTCGGCCTTCAGGATCACGAAGTCCCCCACCTTTCCGAAAGGTATTTCACCCCGCAGCCCGTCTTGGAAGCTTCCGCCGCGGGCGGGGGGACGGAAGTAGAGCGCACTACGCCCTGCCTCATCCGCCGCTTTGTAGGTTAGATCCCTCTGCGAGAGGCGCCCGGCAAACCTCTCGTATAGCGCCCCCCGCTCGCTCTGGCGGTATGGACCTTCATCGAAGGATAGGCCCAGCCACTCGAGGTCTTCTAGTTGGCTCTTCTCGAACTCGACCTTGCTGCGCGCCCGGTCGGTATCCTCGATGCGGAGGATGAGATCTCCGCCATGATAGTTGGCAAAGAGGTAGTTGAAAAGGGCGGTGCGGGCGCCGCCGAGGTGCAGCAGACCCGTAGGGCTCGGGGCGAAGCGCACCCTGACCCGTTCCATCTCTCTAGCGCTCCTCCAGGAGGCACACGGCCTGGGCGGCTATGCCCTCGCCCCGGCCCGTAAAGCCGAGGCGCTCGGTGGTGGTGCCGCGCACGCTCACGCGCGCGCGCCCGACGCCGAGGGCGCTCGCCAGCTCTATCCGCATGGCCTCCCTGTGGTCCCGGATCCTGGGGCGCTCGCAGATCACGACCGCGTCCACGTTGGCGACGGTCCAGGTGTCCCCCACCAGCGCTCGCGCCTCGCGAAGGAGCTCTACCGAGTCGGCGTCCCTGTAGCGCTCGTCGGTGTCGGGAAAGTAGTGGCCGATATCTTCGAGACCGGCGGCCCCGAGCAGGGCGTCGGTAACGGCATGAGAGAGGACGTCGGCGTCGGAGTGGCCGAGGAGACCTCTTTCGAAGGGGACCTCCACCCCGCCGAGGATGAGCTTGCGGCGTGCGTCCGCCGCGGCGAAGGCGTGAGCATCGAACCCGAGCCCGACCCTGAAGGTCATGCCGGGACCCGGCTCACCACACCCTCTGTCCGGCACCCCTGCGCTCGTCGCGGTGGGCGCCCTCGCGCGCCAGCAATATGGCCTCGGCGAGTATGAGGTCTTCCGGGGTGGTCAGCTTGATGTTGGTCTTCTCCCCCGCCACCACTACCACCCGACCGCCGGCGTTCTCGACGAGGGAGGCGTCATCGGTCGCGGCGCGCAGGACCCGCTCGGGGGCGGCGTAGATCCGGCGCAGCAGATCAAGGCGAAAGGCCTGCGGGGTCTGGGCGGCGTGGAGCGTCGCCCGGTCGAGGGTCTGCGTGACGGAGCCGTTCTCGGCGACCTTGATGGTGTCGGAGACGGGTAGCGCGGGGACCACGCCGTCAGCCCCGCCACGGGCCGCCCTCGCGACGCGTCCTATGAGATCCGGCGTGATAAGGCACCGGGAGCCGTCGTGGATCAGGACGATGGCCTCCTGCTCGTCCTCGCAGAGGAGCAACCCACTGCGGGTCGAGAGCGATCGAGTCTCCCCCGGCTCGGCGCAGCCGGCGTACTTGCTGATGCCCGCCTCTCTGGCGAGCCTCTCGATCCGCTCCCGGTCGCCGACGGCGTAGACCCTGTCCACCGCCGGGGCATCCTCGAAGGCTCGAAGAGTGTGGTAGAGCGCGGGCCTGCCCGAGAGGTCTATGAACTGCTTGGGATGTCCCATCCTGCTGCCCGTCCCACCGGCGAGCACGAGCGCGATCGTCGAGGCAGCGGAGAGGTCCGCTATTTCGAGCCCTCCCCGTCGCCGCCCAAAGCGCCGTCCACGAGCGCTGCGGTCTCTTCGGCGGCGAGGTTCTTGCACATAGCAACCTCGGAGATCAGGATCCGCCGGGCCTTCGCGAGCAGGTTCCGCTCTCCGGTGGAGAGGCCGTGCTCCCCACCGTAGGCGCTCAGGTCGCGCACCACCTCGGCGACGCGCGAGAGCTCGCCGCTCCGGATCTTCTCCTGGTTGTGCTTGAGCCGGTGGTTCCAGTGGTCGGGCATCTCCTCGGGCCCCTCGCGCAGGATCTCGAGAGCCCTGGCCACACCACTCTCATCGGCACAGGACCTCAGGCCCGACGCGCCGTCAGCCGGGATGTTCAGCGTCAACTCCCCGTCGGCGATATATACGACGTAGTAGCGGCGCTCCTCGCCGAGGACGGTCTTCTCTTCGACGCCCTCGACGTAGCCCGCGCCGTGGTTGGGGTAGACGACGAGATCCCCCTCAGCAAAGACATCGGCGGGGACCCCACCCTTTCTCAAGCTTCCTGTCCCGTCCATGGCTTAGGGTACCTCGCTGGAGGTCTCGAGGTTGCGCTGGCGCTCGAGACGGCGGTGGATGGCGCGGGCGCGAGCCTGGCCGACCCCCTCCACCTCGTCGAGCTCATCCTCCGTGGCGTCGAGAAGCCCTTCGAGCGAGCCGAACTCCTGGATGAGGTTCTCGGCGACCTTGCGCGGCAACCGGGGCACGTGCTCGAGCTGCCGATACCCTCGGGGCTTGACGAAGAAGTTCTCGGTCTGTCCCACCGAGCCGTAACCCAGAAGCTGCGTGATCTCCACGTGGTCAGAGAGCTGCTCGGAGGAGAAACCCTTCAACGCCTCCCTCACCTCCCGGCAATCCACGCCATCTTCGACGTAGTCCCTGAGCAGGGCGTCGTACTGCTCAGGGACCCCGTGGAACGCCTCATCCAGCTGCATCTCGACCAGCCGGCCCTCGCTCCCGAGCTCCCTCACGTACGCCTGTATCTCTTCGGCGATCCGCACCGAGTACTCGAAGGTGCTGATGGCGTGCACTACCTCCCGCAGCGTAACCGCCCCCTCGTACTCGTGCACGGTCAGGATACGGGTCTCCTCGCGCAGCCTGCTCGTGAACTTATCCAGAGTGGCGAGCGCCGAGTTGGCCTTCGACAGGACGACCCCGATATCCTCCAGGATGTGTGGCCCGTAGGGGCCGCAGTACAGGCTCACGACCCGCCGCCGCTCGGAGACCGCGATCACGAGGTCCCCCGACTGCTGGGCGGTGCGGTGCGCGGTCAGGTGCCGCATCCCAGTCTCCTCGGACTCGAGGGCGGGGTCGGGGTTGAGCTGCACGTTGGCGTAGTGGATGGTGGCGACGTCGGGCGAGACCAGGATCGCGCCGTCCATCTTGGCCAGCTCGTAGAGGCGCATCGGCGCGAACTCGAGCCCGATCTTCATCCCCCCTGAGATGAGGCCGAGGCGCTCGAGCTTCTGGGGGCGGGACACTACTATAAGGGCCCCGTTGTGAGCCCTGATGATGTTCTCTATGGCCATCCGCAGCTCCGTGCCCGGGGCCACGAGTTCCAGGGCCTCGGAGACCTCCGCCGGCAGGTGTCGTCTCCGAGAACTCATAGCAGCGCCACCGCTACGGCTTCCTCCAGCGTACTCACTTCAACCACGCTCGCTTTACTCCGGGGACGGCCATCGGCATTCGGCGGGCCGCCGGACCTACCTTCGGGCCTTATTATACGCCCGAAGCCCAGCTTGAGCAGTTCGTCCACCCTGCGCGGCGCCCCGGGGACGAACCTCACGTCCCCCGTGAGCCCGACCTCGCCGAAGCATGCCGTGC
>JALYGY010000008.1 GCA_030776865.1 Actinomycetota bacterium
ACTCGGGGCTGGGAAGCTTCACCCACATAACCTCGTTCGCCCTTGCCAATGCGGCGGGGGCCGAGTTCGAGCACGTGCCGTTCGGTGATACCCTCGCGTTCACCCAGGTCTTGGGCGGTCAGATAGACGCCAGCGTGCAGCACCCGGCGGAGATACTCGAGCAGTGGGAGGCCGGAAAGCTACGGATTCTCACGGTCACCAGCCCGGAGGCCATCGAGGCGTACGAGGGTGTCCCGACGGCCAGAGAGCAAGGGTACGACGTGATTATGACGCAGTGGCGCGGCCTCTCCGTGCCACAGGACACCCCCGACGACGCAGTCCGGAAACTGGAGGAAAGCTTCACGAACGCAGCTAACGGCGAGGAGTGGAAGAAGTTCGCCGACTCGATCGGTTCCCAGGTGCAAGTGATGGGAAGCGACGAGATGACCGACTTCGTCGCGGACCAATTCAAGAAGATAAAGGGCATCGAGGCGAAGATGTAAGGGGGTGGCTAAACCTCTTGATGGAGAATGGATGGTGAAGGGATCATGAATTGGCTTGATCGTCCCCTCTTTGCTCCCATTCGCGAAGCGTAGGTTGAAGTCATGTCGAAGTACCAGGACGCTATCATCGCGGTGCTGCTTATAGGGCTTGCGGGCTTTTTTGTCTACGAGACGAGCAAGATCTCTGAGGAATCCTTCCAAAGGGCGGCGGGGATAGTCTACTACCCCCTGTTGCTCAGTATCTCGCTCGCCGTCGCTTCCCTGCTTCTGCTTGTTAAAAGCTTGATGCGCTCCAGAGGAGCAGTCGAGGCGGAGGGCGAGGATGAGGTCGCCCTAAGAGATGAGGACGAGCTAGGAAGCGGACCGGGTAGCGGGGAAGAAGTAGAGCTGGAAAAGGAATCTGAGGCAGATACTGAACACGAGCCAGCCGCACGCGCATTGACTGGCAGAGTCCTGCCCATCTTGCTTGGGGTTGCTATTCTGGCTACCTACATTCTCGCGTTGGGTGTCTTGGGTTTTATCGTCTCAACGCCCGTTATGCTGGTTGCGTTGCTATTGGCCTACGGGGTGCGGGACTGGAAGGCGATTGCTTCGCTCTCCATCGGCGTTACCGCGGTGATCTACCTAGTTTTCTACTACATGCTCGCGATACAGCTACCGTAGGAGAGGTATATGACGCTTCTCAACAGCCTCGGCCAAGCCGCCCTAGAGGTGGGGCACCCGGTGACGTTGATCGCCATCTTGGTCGGCGTAATCATCGGCATCATAATCGGGTCGATACCGGGCCTAACGGTGAGCATGGGGATGGCGCTTATGCTGCCCTTCTCTTTCGTGTTACCCACCACGCCGGCGATAGGACTGCTACTCGGAGTGCACATTGGGGGTATTACCGGAGGCTCGGTGTCAGCCATCCTGCTGGACATCCCGGGTACACCTTCGGCGGCGGCCACGGTTCTCGACGGACAGCCGATGGCGAGAGGAGGTCAGGCTGGTAAAGCCTTAGGCACGGCGGTCATGGCTTCGTTCGCGGGAGGGATGGTCAGCCTAGTGGCACTCATACTGATCGCTCCGCAGCTCGCAGCGATCGCCCTCAACTTCGGTGCGCCCGAACTCTTCGCCATAGTGCTGCTTGGCCTAACCATAATAGTAAGCGTTTCAGGGCGGTCCGTCCTGAAAGGCTTGATTGCCGGTCTTGTCGGCCTGGTGCTCATGACCGTGGGCCTGGACCCCGTCCTGGGCGTTCCCCGCTTCACCTTCGGACAGGTCGAGCTGCAGGCCGGCGTGTCGCTCCTGCCGGCGATGATCGGCCTATTCGCGATCCCCCAGGTACTCGAGGAACTCGAGCCCCACGCACGTGGAGGTATACAAGCCCTAGCTACCCGAGTGACTGCCCAGCTGCCCAGCCGGTCCGAGGCCAAGTCATTGTTGCCTACATTCCTGCGGGCGTCCCTTATCGGCACGGCAGTCGGCATCGTCCCCGGGACGGGCGGGCCGATCGCCAGTTTCCTTGCCTACGATCAGGAAAAAAGGAGGTCGAGGCAGTCGGAGAAATTCGGGACGGGTGTCATGGAGGGGGTAGCGGCGCCCGAGGCTGCCAATAACGCGGTTACGGGTTCTGCGCTGATCCCGATGCTCACTCTGGCGATACCAGGCGACCCGATCGTCGCCGTCCTCATGGGAGGACTGATCATCCACGGCCTCCAACCGGGGCCGCTCCTTTTCCAGCAGCAGCCGGTCTTCATCACCGGGATATTCCTGTCCATCCTTGTGGCTTACGTGCTCACGGTAATAGTACAGCTGCGCATGATCTCCTTATTCGTGCAGGTCCAAAAGGTCCGGCGCCCCTACCTGCTCAGCGTCATCGCCGTGCTTGCGGTGGCAGGATCTTACGCCGTCGACTTCAGCATTTTCGCCATCTGGACTATGTTCTTCTTTGGAGTTCTGGCCTACTTAATGAGGACGTTCGGGTTCCCGGTCATCCCCGTGCTCCTAGCCATCGTTCTCGGACCCATACTGGAAGAGCAGTTCCGCCGAGCGCTGATCATATCCGGAGGCGATCCAACTGTCTTCTTCACCCACACGTTGAGCTTGATCTTCATCCTTCTGGCCGTGGCCATGCTATTCAGCCCCCTAATCCAGAGCCGGATTCTTCCCCGCGTGCGGAGGCTGGGGGGAGGAGGTTCTTAGCAGACTGCCTGACTCGAAGAAAGTGAGGATAGGAGGAGTTGCTGCTACTGATATCCTCACAAATCCCCGGTTTTGTGTCGGGGTTCTCACTTTTCTACTGTTTGCAGAATTTCTATAAATGGGCGATGCTGGGTTCGAACCAGCGTCCTCTGCCGTGTGAAGGCAGATCCATAACACCGTGGTCGTTCGCTACCGTCCAGAAATACCTGCAAACTGGAACATTTTCTCTGAGTATGTCTCGTGTTTGTTCGCCGTTGTTCGTGTAGGTTGGTGTACTACTGGTGTACAGGAACCTCGGGAAGCTCGCTCCTACTGGTGGTTTCATGGAGATTGCGCCGCCTCCACCTCCTCCCTTTGCGCGTGGCATCGATAACTGCCTTAGAATTAGTGTTGTTGCTTGAGGAGTAGGGGAGGTGCTCGGGATGGACGTCGAGGAGGCACTCCGGGACACCGAAGCAGCGGCGAGACACGCGGCAAAGGGCTCGTGAAGACTCCCCACGGAAGAGGTGATCGATGACCGAGAACGGAGTACCCGATCCTTCATCGAGGTGTCCTCTAGGGCTGACGGGTCTGCTCGTCTCGCCGATATGCGTCGGCTGTGCACCTCTGGGGAACATGCCGGAGACGTTCGAGTACTCCGTATCGAAGCAGCGGGCCTTCGACACGCTACACGCCGTCTTCGAAAGCCCGCTTAACTTTCTCGACACCGCCGCCTCCTACGGCGACGGGGAGAGCGAGCGTCGCATTGGCGAGGTGCTCGAGGAGATCGGGGGCTTGCCCGAGGGCTTCGTGCTGGCCACAAAGGCAGACCGGGATCTCCAGACTGGCGACTTCTCCGGCGAGCAGATACAGCGCTCAGTCGAGCGCAGCCTGCGTCTCTTGGGGCTGGACCGCTTCCAGCTCGTGTATCTGCACGACCCCGAGTACCTGAACGATCCCGGCCGTGAGTCCTTCGAGTACATGATGGCGCCTGGCGGCCCGGTGGAGGTACTAATGCGCTTCAAGGACGAGGGCATAATCGAGCACCTCGGGATCGCGGGCGGCCCCATTGACCTCATAATCCGGTTCGTCGAAACGGATCTCTTCGAGGCGGTCATAACCCACAATCGCTACACGCTGGTGAACCGGACCGCCGAGCCCTTGCTCGACGTCGCCGAGCAAAGAGGGGTGGCTTCCCTCAACGCCGCCCCCTACGGCAGCGGCATCCTGGCCAAGGGACCGGACACCTACGCCCGCTACGAGTACAGGGAGGCTCCGCAGGAACTGGTGGAACGGGCCCGCGCGATGGAGAATGCGTGCCAGGAGTTCGGCGTCCCGCTGGCAGCAGCAGCCCTGCAGTTCTCCATACGAGATCCACGGGTGGTCTCGACGATAGTCGGCATAAGCCGCCCGGAGCGGGTCGAGCAGACGCTCGAACTTGCCGCCCACCCCATACCGGACGAGCTGTGGGAGAGGCTGAACGCTTCACCTCCCTTGCACAACCGCTAATACAAATCAGGCTGGGGGACGTTCCGAGCGGTGCTTGAAGGGCAGCAGAGGTCGTTTGGAAAACTGTCAGAAGGGCCGGGAGTTGATCCCGACCCTTCTTCAACTCGCGTGTTTCCCGCTTAGGTAAGCTGGAATAAGAGAGTGGACTCGACGAGACTCGAGCTCTTGACCTCCGCCATGCAAAGGCGGTACAATGCTTTTCTAGAGCTTTCTGAAGCTAGCAAAGTAGCTGCAAAAGCAGCATATTTCTTGCATTGAAACTTTCCTGAGTTTTCAGGTTACTTACTCAGGTTGCTGCACGGTTGCTGCAATGGAGTGTGCTCGCTTACTTGAGCTTGCGGTCCCAACTCCCACTACTTACAGCGTATTTCAGTGTGATTGACCCGTATTGCATGGCCGGCTCAGGGTATTGTGCGCAGCTTGCTGCCGTAACTCGTGATACCTTGCCAGTTCAAGGGCGGTGAGCGTAGCAAGGAGCGAGCACAGGGCGGTCATCATGGAAGCTGCCTGGATCGAAGAGGCAGCTTGTGAAACCAGTCCACCTGACTTGCGCATCATGACTCACCAAGCACATGGACTCTAGCTCGTTCACGGCCGTCGCGACCGGTTCAGGGTGGTCCTCGGGGAGGAAGTGCTTGCCCTCCTCTGTGCGGTCCATGCCCTTATCGTGGCTCACGGAGGGCTGACCTCTCTGCTAATCGCTGAGGAAGCGCTCAAGGAACTCCACCGAGCGGGCTACGACGGCGTCTACCAACTCTTGGCCAAACTCCTCGCTCGCCTGGTGGGCATCGCCTAAAGCCCCATTCTCCGTGATCTCCTCAAAGGAGAGCGGCACGCCTACTCTGGGTGACTCCATGATGTTGCTGTACGGCAGCGAAGTCGAGCGTAACTTCCCCATCTCCAACGCCTCGGTGCGTACGATATCCGGCTGCAGCGCCAGCCCCATCGACGTCTCCACCTCGCACGCGTGCCCCCAGCGTTCGGTCTTCGCTCCTTCGCGGATGATGTCGTCCACGAGCGTGAAGTAGAAGAGGTAGGCCGCCCGTATCCCCATCTGGAAGCGCAACTTCGTCATCAGCACATCGAGTGCTCCCTGGTTGCCGGCGTGCCCGTCGATAATGAAGAAGCGCTCTACCCCATGCTGCCGCAGGCTGATCACTACTTCCAGCAAGACGCCCTGGAATGTCTCCGGCGAGAGCGTCATGGTCCCGGGGAAGCGCATGTGATGGTAGCTCACGCCGTACGGGATCGGCGGCGTGACGACCGCCCGGGGATGGAGCGCCGCAGCGGTGCGCAGCGACAGCTGGTAGGCCACAGCCGTGTCCGTCTCCAGGGTCATGTTAGGGCCGTGCTGCTCGGTGGCGCCCACGGGGATCAAGGCTACCTCGGCGCTGGCGATCGCTTCCGCCGCCTCGGGCGAGGTCATCCTTGCCAGCGCCACACTTTGTTCGTCGATCATAGCTCGCCTCTCCTTCTGATCGTTCCACCAGGCGCCCGGATGTCCACTTCTTCAGCCTCCGCAACGACGTATATCGCCCCTTATGGGTTGGTGGCGTCATCCTGCCGACTCGGAGGAGGGGTTAAACTTCAAGGGCGTCTTTGGCACCAAGAAGAGCACTAGCGGAAGTACGCCGTTGCCAGCCGTTCGTAAAAAGCTATGGATCCGTCGAAAGCTTCCGTGCTGACCCACTCGTTGGGTTGATGAGCCAGGCGATCGTCTCCGGGGCCGTAGACCACGACCGGCAAATCGGGGCGCGCTTCGACCAACACCGAGGCGTCCGTATAGTACGGGGCCGCTACGCGCGAAGACGGGGCACCGTACGTCTCCCTGCGGAGGTCTTCGGCGACCCGGGCAAGCCTCTCTTCCGTAGAGGTGTTCACCGGTAGCCGCTCCGACAGGACGGTTACCTCGCAGTCGAAATCGTGGAGGGTTTCTCGGAAGGACTCGAGGCTACGCTCAATCTCGCCAAGGATCTCGCCGTGGTCCTGGGCGGGTATCGTGCGGATGTCGATCTGCAACCTGCACTCATCGGGCACAACGTTCACCTTGACCCCGCCGTTTATGACCGACACATTGAGCGTCGGCTCCCCCAGCACCGGGTCGGGGTCCACCGCAAACTTGAATTCTTCGAACAGCCAGGCAAGGACGCGGTACATGTGCTCTATGGCGTTGACGCCCTCTTGGGGCATCGAACCGTGGGCCGTCTTACCACGGGTGGTAATCTCGACCCACAGCGCGCCCTTGTGGGCTAGGATCACATCCCCGTGGGTGGGCTCAGCGATTATCGCAGCTTCAGCGCCCTCGAGGACGCCGCGCTCCACCAGCCTGCGGGCACCGCAGCAGTCCACCTCCTCCCCGGCCGTGGCAGAGAACAGGATATCACCCTTGGCGGACCCACTTCGTTTGAGGTTGGCTACCGCCACGGCCGTCGCCACAAGCCCCGACTTCATATCCGAAGCCCCGCGCCCGTAGATCCTGCCGTCACGCAGTTCGGCTGCGAACGGATCCACGTCCCACGCCGACCCGCCTACCGGCACCACGTCCATGTGGCCGCAAAGCATCAGTGATCCCCTGCCCGCGTCGTTCCCAGGCAGTCTCGCTAGAAGGTTGGCCCGTCCTGGCAGGAACTCGTCCACCTCGGCCTCGACGCCGTGCGCGTCGAAGAAGTCGCGCAGGATCAGCGCCGCCTCCAGCTCGTTGCCGGGCGGGTTTACCGTGTTAGCGCGCAGGACCTGCTGCAGCAGAGAGATGGCTTCTTCCTTCGGGATCACCTTCGTCTTCACCTCCGAACACGATCTCGCCATTTATCATGGTCAGCGTCGGCTTCATTAAGAGTATCCCCTCCGGTGGCGCGGAGAGGATGGATCCGTCAAGCACGACCAGGTCGGCGAGCTTGCCGACCTCTATGCTCCCTTTTCTGTCTTCCTCGAAGCTCGCGTAGGCGCCGTTGATCGTGAACGAGCGGATCGCATGCATCAGGGTGGTCTTCTGGGACTCCCCCACCGGCGTTCCCGACTCGGTCCGGCGCGTCACGGCGCAATAGATGCCTCGCATGGGATTCGGCACGGTGACGGGCGTATCCGAACCGCTGGCGGCCACGATGCCCTCCTTCGCGTAATCCGCCAGAGGGAACATATGCTCGACCCGCCCGCCGTAGTTCTTGACGTACCCCTCACCGAACTCGTAGAAGAAGGCGGGGTTGGGGATAGGCACGATTCCCAGCCTCTTCATCCTCTTCATCAGGTCGGGCGGCACCATCCCCGCATGCTCG
>JALYGY010000009.1 GCA_030776865.1 Actinomycetota bacterium
AAGCCGTCACCGCACGACACTATGTCCTGCCTCGGCACGGGCCTGTTGTTGACGGCCAAGACGTCGTTGCCGTCCCCGCCGGAGTAGACGTCTACAGAGGATTCTCGGAAAGACGGTTCAAAAAAGAGGTCGTTGCCTTCTTGGCCCACAGACCTGTCTGAGCCGAAGCCAGCAAGAATCACATCGTTGCCAGGACCTCCCAAGAGGTTCTTGTCGCCTCCTTGTGCGCGACGTTCGTTGCCGCCCAGTACCCAGTCCTTGCCCGCACCTCCCACCAGGTTGTCTCTACCACCCTTCCCGAAAAGCACATCGTTGCCACCCTTACCGAGGAGGTTGTCGGCCCTGTTGGTCCCCCTCAAAGTGTCCGGACCATTGGTGCCGACCTTGTTGACCGCCCAAGCCACTCCGCTTGCCAGCAGCATGGCCAAGGCCATAGCCGCCAGCCCAAGTGCCACCCTTCGCATGCCTTCTCTCCTCCTTCCCCAAGGGCGAGGCTAGGGGAAGCCTCGCCGTGTTGTACAACGTCACCACTGTAGCAAGCGCCGGGTACTAGGCGCATCATCCATATGGACTATTTCTGGTGTTGCTTGGGAGTTGCGAGCGGGTAGCGAACTTCCGGGAACCCTGCACTGGCGCAGTTCTCAGAATACATCTTCTAGGTCGTAGGGTACATTTAGAGATTAGTAAGGTTGGGAGCTCGAGTACTATAGCGGAGCGCCTTGCGCCGCCTCAGTTTTAGCTTGGCGATATGCTCATCGTTTCACGGTGACGAGGGTGAGAGTGAGCGTGTTTGCGGGTGTTGTACTGAACTCCTAGGAGATCACCCACGAAAAGAACCTGGTCGGTTGCGAAGAGGCGGCCGAGACCTTTGTTCGGACGATGGCTGCTCTGGGCGACCGCCGCGGCCCGCTCCTCCTGCAGCTCCCCCCATCCTTCGCGGTGGAGGGTATGGGTGTTCTCGAAGATTTTCTAACGGCTCTTCCCGGGGATTTCCGTTACGCCGTCGAGGTGCGTCACAAGAGCTGGCTGGGCTCGGACCTGCCAACCATGCTCCGCGAGCGCGGGGCGGTGCTTGCCCGTATCGACTACCCTAGGATGCCGCGCATGGAGGAGGCTACGGCGGACTTCGTCTACATCCGCTGGCTGGGGAACCGCCGGGAATTTCCCTCCGGCCACACGCACGCGAAGCGGGACCGGAGAGAGGACCTCGCGTGGTGGTCGGAGCGGGTGGACCGCTTTCTCTCTTATGGACGAGAGGTCTTCGCCTACGCCAACAACCTCTACCAGAACCACTCGCCCTCGACGCTGGAGCAGTCTGTGGAGATCCGGCGCGCGGGCCGATGAGCGTACCCACCGTTTTCAGTCGCTGCACTCGCTCGGGCTCCCTGGAGTGGATGCGCGGGGCGACCATCTCAGGTGGTAAGCTCTCCCAGACGTTCACAGAGAGATAACTCGAGGAGCGTATCTTATGAGAGACGAGCGGTTGAAGAGGCTCGCGCGGGTTCTGGTGGACTATTCCATCGAGGCCGGCGAGGGCGAACAGGTGCTCCTCGCCGGCGGAGCGGCGGGGGAGCACCTGATCAAAGAGGTCTATGCCCGGCTCCTATCCGTAGGCGCCATCCCCGTCCCGCAGGTCGCGCTGCCAGGGATGCAGGAGCTATTTTTCGAGCACGCAACGGAGACCCACTACCAGAAGACCCCGCCCGTCATCCGCTCCATCTACGACGGCGCCGACGCCGTCATATCCATCATGGCACCGCATAATACACGAGCTCTCGCGGGGGTGGATCCGAGCAAGCAACAGGCTCTAAGCAAGCGGGACAAGGCCATACAGGATATGGTCCTCGAGAGGGACCGGTGGGCGCTGACGCTCTTTCCGACGCAGGCGCTGGCGCAGGAGTCGGAGATGGGGCTCGAGGAGTACGAGGAGTTCGTGTTCGAGGCCATGGCGCTCAATGAGGACGCCCCGATACATTACTGGCGTGAGAAGGCCGAGGAGCAGGGGCGGCTCATAGAACGGCTGGAGGAGTGCAGGGAGGTGCGCATCCTCGGGCCGGGGACCGACCTTACGCTCTCCATCGAGGGGCGCACCTTCATGAACGGCGACGGGCGGCACAACATGCCGTGCGGCGAGGTCTTCACCGGTCCTGTCGAGGACTCGGCGAACGGGGAGATCTACTTCGGCGTCCCTGTGGCCGTCGCGGGGCGCGAGGTGCTGGGGGTTCGGCTTCGCTTTGTGGGAGGCAGGGTCGTCGAGGCGAGCGCCGAGAAGGGGGAGGAGTTCCTGGGCGCCATGCTCGGCGCGGACGAGGGGGCGCGATACCTGGGCGAGCTCGGCATCGGGACCAACTACGGCATACGCAGGGCGACCAAGAACATCCTCTTTGACGAGAAGCTCGGCGGCACGGTGCACCTGGCGATCGGTCGCTCCTACGAGAAGACCGGGGGGAAGAACGACTCTAGCGTGCACTGGGACTTGATCTGCGACCTGCGAGAAGGCGGCGAGTTCTACGCCGACGGCGAGCTCATAGAGAAGGACGGCGTGTTCCCCGACTTCGACTTCGCGGCGTGATCCCGTGCACGGGGAGACGATGCTGCGGGTCGCCAACATCGGCGGGGAGGCCGCGTTGGAGAGCGTCCGCGACGCCCTCGACCGGCTCGGCGTGGATTACGAGCACATCCGCTCTGAGCCCGACGAAGACCACTACCCGCAGACCGCCTACTTCTACGTACCCGACGGTTCTGCGGGCGAGATCGACAGAGCTCTGCGGGAGCTCTCCGAAGAATTCGGCTTCGACGCCGAAGTCCTCTGAGCTCTACGAGAGGAACCCTCCTCCCGGCCCGTGGTCCTCAAGGTGTTTATACTTCGAGAGATCGTAGTCTGCGGGCTGTCCGGTTTGTGGGAGGGGTAGAAGTTGCCCGAGAAGATCCCGGGAAAGCACGAAGTAGACCGACCCCGCATCGAGCGGGCGGTGCGCGAGATCCTCATCGCCATCGGCGACGACCCCGACCGCGAAGGCGTACTCGGCACCCCGGAGCGCGTCGCCGACGCCTACGCTTACCTCTTCGCGGGCTTGGGCGAAGACCCGACCCGTCACCTGGAGGTCGGTTTCATGGAGTCTGCGCGCGACACAATCCTCGTTCGGGACATACCGCTGGCGAGTATGTGCGAGCATCATATCCTGCCGTTCATAGGCAAGGCTCACCTGGGGTACTCGCCTAGGGGCCGGGTCGTCGGGCTGTCCAAGCTGGCGCGGCTCGTGGAGGGGTACGCCCGCCGACCCCAACTCCAGGAGCGACTGACCGCTCAAATCGCCGACGCGCTCTACGAGGACCTGGGCTCGCGTGGCTCCCTCGTGGTCATAGAAGCCGACCATTCGTGTATGACCATGAGGGGCGTGCAGAAGCCCGGCAGCGTCACGGTGACCTCGGCGGTGCGGGGGATCTACGAGGAGGACGATGCGCTGCGCTCGGAGGCGATGGCCCTGATCTCCCGCGGACCCGTACGCTAGGGCACGGTTACTCGGCGGCTTCCACCGTGGCCCCCGTCGGGATGCCGGCGAGCGCGGCCCCGGCGATGCCCGCCTCGTTGAGCATCTGTGCCCGGACGACCCTGGTGCGCGCCGTCAGGCGCGGGAGAAACCTCTCGGACTTCTTGCTGATGCCGCCGCCGATGACGATGAGGTCGGGCCAGAGCAGGTCCTCGACCCTGTGCAGATACTCGTCCAGGCGTCTGGCGTACTCCTCCCAGCTCAGGTCCTCGCGCTTGCGGGCGCTGTCGGCGGCGCGGTACTCGGCGTCTTCGCCACGGATCTCGATGTGACCTAGCTCGGTGTTGGGCACTAGGGTGTTCTCAACGAAGAGGGAGGTGCCGATGCCGGTCCCCAGCGTGAGCATGAGCACCACGCCTTCGACGCCACGCCCGGCGCCCCAGCGCATCTCGGCCAGCCCGGCGGCGTCTCCGTCGTTGATCACTCGCACGGAGGCGCCGAGCTCCTGCTCCAACCGCCCCTGCATGTCGAAGCCTATGGCCGCCTGGTCTATGTTCGCCGCCGTCCGCACGACGCCGTCCTTGACCACCGCCGGAAAACCGCACCCGACCGGGCCATCCCAGCCGGACTGCTTCACCACCTCTACCGCCGTGGCGACTATCGCCTCGGGGGTCGCGGGTGTGGGGGTCTTTATGCGGACCCGCTCCGCGACAAGCTCGCCCGTCTCCGTGTCTACGGGCGCGCCCTTTATGCCGGACCCTCCAACGTCGATACCGAAAACGTTCATGTCTCCTCCCGGCCTTTAAAATCCCGACGCTAATCTAGCCGACACGGTTAGTGTCGTTCGGTAAGGGAAGCGTGGGCCGGAAAGACGACCGCCGGCCCCTCGACCTCCACAGAGACCCGCTCTCCGACCTTGAAACCGGGCCCACCGCCCAGCCGGGAGAGGAGCGTGGTGCCGGAGCAGAGGCGCAGCTTTATGAGCTGGTCGTGGCCGTAGAACTCCCGGCCGATCACGGTAGCCTCACCGTCGGGACGCGCCGCGAGGCGGAGCGCCTCGGGGCGGAGCATGGCCTCGACCTCGCCTTCGTAAGCTCCCGTACTCGGGATCTCACCCAAAGCACAGCGGACGCGGCCGTTCTGGGCGGTTCCGGGGAGGAAGTTCGCCTCGCCGACGAAAGCGGCGATCTCGTGGGCGGTAGGCCGATGATAGAGGTCTTCTGGTGGAGCGGTCTGGAAGACCGTGCCCGCCATCATGACGGCTACCTCGTCGGCGAGGCTGAGGGCCTCCTCCTGGTCGTGGGTGACGAAGATGGACGTAACCTCCGCCTCCCTCAAGATCTCGCGGATCTCCGAGCGCACGCGAGCCCTCAAGCCGGCGTCGAGGTTAGAGAAGGGTTCGTCCAGAAGGACCACGGCGGGCTCCGGGGCGAGCGCGCGGGCGAGCGCGACCCGCTGTTGCTGGCCGCCGGAGAGCTCGTGCGGCATCCGACCTCCGAGCCCGTCCAGGTGGGTGAGGGTGAGAACCTCCGCTACCCGGCCCTTGCGCTTCTTGGCGTTCTTGAGTCCGTAAGCGACGTTCTGTTCGACGCTCAGGTGGGGGAAGAGGGCGTAATCCTGAAAAACCATTCCGACCCGCCGCCTCTCCGGCGGGACGTTGACGCTCTGCCCGGCCACCGTCCGGCCGCCGATCTCCACGGTACCGGAGCCAGGGGACTCGAAGCCCGCTATCAGGCGCAGGGTGGTAGTCTTGCCGCACCCTGAGGGGCCGAGGAGCGCCAGGATCTCCCCCTTCTTCACTTCGAGGGTCAGATCACGCACCGCCCGCACCGGACCGTAGCTCCGGCTTACCCCAGAGAGGCGCACCATGCTCTCGCCGTTCACTTGGCCCGCTCCCGGATCACGAGCACGTACATCGGGACGGCGGAGAGGAGGATCAGGAGCAGAGCCGGCGCCGCCGCCCGGGCGAAGAAGGCGCTCGTGGTGGCGCTCCAGATGCGGGTCGCTAACGTTTCGAAGCCGGTCGGGCTCAGAAGCAGGGTGGCGGGCAGCTCTTTCATGGTGGTCAAGAATACCAGCGCGCAACCGGCGAGGATACCGGAGCTCGCCAGCGGCGCCGTGACCGTCGCTATGACGCTCGCCGGACCTCGCCCCAGCCCCCGCGCCGCCTCCTCCACGCTCGGGTTCACCTGGAGCAACGCGGCCCGGGTGGCCCCCACGGCCTGCGGCAGGAAGTGCACGGCGTAGGCGAAGATGAGCAGCCCGAGGGTCTGGTAAGCCCACGGCGCATAATTCGCCCCGAAGAAGACCAGCGCGAGGGCGAGCACGATCCCCGGCAGGGCGTACCCCAGGTACGTCATCCGCTCCACGAGGCCGCTCAACCCCCCCGGGAACCGCACGGTCAGCACGGCCACGGGGAGGGCGGCGAGCGCCACCACCCCGGCGGCTAATCCCGAGGCGTACACCGAGTTCCACGCCGAGGTCCACAGGGGACGCAACGGTTCCCCCTCGACGAGCCCGCGCACCAGCCAGAACGAGAGAACGCCCACCGGGGCCGCGAGCGCCAGGGCGACGACCCCGCCGCAGAACAGCAGCGCCGGTCCCTGCCACCTGCCGAGCGCGACGGTCGTGCCGGGCCGTACGGCTCCCGCGGCGCTGCTGTGGTAACGTTCCCTCCCGCGGGTGCGGCTCTCCAAGAAGAGGATCGTCGCGGTGAGGGCAACCAGCATCAACGCGAGAATCGCGGCCGGGGTGCGGTCGAACGCGGAGCGGTACTGGATGTAGATCTCGCGCGAGAAGGAATCGTACTGCAGGAGCGATACCGCCCCGAAGTCGCTCAAGACGTAGAGCGCCACCAGTAACGATCCGGCCACGATAGCTGGCCTTATCTGTGGCAGCGTCACCCGGAAAAAGATCGTCCAGGCCCCGTCTCCGAGGCTCCGGGCGGCCTCCTCGAGTGCGGAGTCCATCCCCCGCAGGGCGCTCCGGACGGTGAGAAAGACGTAAGGGTAGCTGAAGAGCGTCAGGGCCAGGGCCGCGCCGGGGAAGCCGTATATCTCGGGCAGCCGCTCGACGCCTAGAGGTTCGAGAGCACCCTGCAGCATCCCCCGGGGGCCCAGCGCGCTCACGAGCACGAACCCTCCGACATACGACGGTATGACCAGCGGGAGCGCCGCTAGCACCGACCACGCCTGGCCCCCCGGGAGATCGGTGCGGGACGTGAGCCAGGCCAGCGGGACCGCGATCACTACCGAAGCCCCCGTGACGACCACAGCGAGCAGCGCGCTCCGCCCGAGCACGGCGATGGTCTCGCCGTCGAGTGCAACCCCGGCGAGCTCGGACCACCCCTCCTCCAGCGAGCGCACGACCAGGTACGCGAGCGGCAGGACCATCGCCGCCATGACGAGCGCCGCCGGGCCCCACACGAGAACCGGCGGTCTCCTGCGCGAGGCCCTCCAGGCCCGCACTCTCTCGGTCCACGCCACGGGGAGAACCGTCACCCTAGAGCACCCCCGTCTCCTGCAGGAGCTCCAGCGTGCCCTGCAGATCGTCGAGGTTGCTTAAGTCTATGTTGGGGCTCTGGATCTCGGAGAGCGGGACGAGCTCTTCGTCGATCTCGACGCCCTCTACCAGCGGGTACTCGAAGGTCTCGTCTGCGAAGTACTGCTGGGCTTCCTCGGAGAGCACGTAGTCCAGGAAGCTCCTGGCCCCCTCCGGGTTCTGGGCGGTATCCAGGATCCCGGCCCCGGCAGCGAGCACGAGGGCGCCGGGGTCGCCGTTCTTGAGGTAGTAGTTGCGCACGGGTACTTCCTCACCTTGCTCCTCCATTACCTGGTA
The DNA here is from genome assembly GCA_030776865.1 of Actinomycetota bacterium. GTDB lineage: Bacteria > Actinomycetota > Rubrobacteria > Rubrobacterales > Rubrobacteraceae > JALYGY01. The sequence continues at coordinate 7,329 of JALYGY010000009.1, forward strand.
CAGATAGTAGTGGTTGACGAAGGCGACCTGGACCTCGCCAGAGGCTACGCCCTCGATGGCAGTCAGGTTGTCCGGGTACTCAAAGGGATCGTTGGCCTGGATGCCTTCGAGCCAATCGCGGGCCACACCTTCACCCTCCAGGACTCGCAGCGCGGTGACGAAGGCCTGAAAGGAGCCGTTGGTGGGCGCCCAGCCGATCTTGCCCTCCCACTTCGGGTCCGTGAAGTCCAGTATAGAGGCGGGGAGATCCCCCTCGCTTAGCTCTTCTGTGTTGTATGCGACGACCCGCGCCCGCCCCGAGGTCCCAACCCAGACCCCGTCGGGGGACCTGAACCGCTCGGGTACCCGATCTAGAACGCCCTGCGGCAGCGGTCGGAACCTTCCCTCATCCTGGAGCGCGCCCAGAGCACCAGGGTCCTGGGCGAAGAAGAGGTCCGCAGGGCTGTTCTCACCTTCTTCGAGGATGGTCGCGGCGAGCTCGGCAGTGTCGCCGTACCTCACCTGGACGTCGATCCCGGTCCCCTCCTCGAACTGCTCGAAGACGGGACCAACGAGCTCCTCGCTGCGCCCGGAGTAGACCACCAGCGCGCCCTCCCCCGGCGTGAGCGCTTCCTGCCGGGTCGTATCTGCCGTCGTCTCCGCCCCGGTGGTCTCCTCTGCCGTGGTCTCTTCTCCCGTCGTCTCCCCAGCGCCCTGCTCGCCCTCGTTCGGGGGTGGCTTACCGCAGGCAACAGCCACCGCAGCCAGCGCCACAAGGAGAATCAGAACCCATGACCTACAAAGGAAACGCAACTCCGCTCACCCTTCCTCAGTGCTTATCTGGACGTTCTCGAACTCCACGTCTCCGGGCTCGGTGAGCACCCTGCCCTCCTCAGAGCCAACCCCCGCACAGCCACCAGCGCGATCGGGGCCATATTCATAATGACAATCGTTTGCAATAACATCAAGACCAGGGTAGTCTGGTTGCCATGGCGAGTCAAGCTGTGGGGGGGTAGGTTTGTGAGCTGGATCAAAGCGGGGGCTGGATGAGCTCGATACTGGTCACGGGCGCAGCGGGGTTCATCGGCTCGCACCTGGTGGATCGGCTCCTGGCGGATGGGTACGAGGTGGTCGGCGTGGACGCCTTCACGGGCTACTACTCTCGGAGGCGAAAGGAGAGCAATCTGGCTTCGGCGTGTCGCGAGGACGGTTTCCGCTTGGTGGAGGGGGATCTCCTTGAGCTCGACCTCGACGAGCTGTTGTGGGGGGTGGGAAGCGTCGTCCACCTGGCGGGTGAGCCGGGGGTCCGCCGGAGCTGGGGAGGCAACTTCTCGAGGTATCTGGAGCGAAACGTACTCAGCACGCAGTGCCTGCTAGAAGCCGTCAGGAAGAACGCCACGCCGAGGTTTGTCTACGCGTCTTCGTCCTCCGTCTACGGTCCGGACCCCGGGCATCCGGTCGACGAGGATCACGGCCGGCGTCCGGCTTCTCCCTATGGCTTCTCGAAGCTCGCCGCGGAGGACCTGATAGGGCTCTACGTCCGAGAACAGGACATCTCGGCGACGGTCCTGAGGTACTTCAGCGTCTACGGTCCCCGGCAGCGTCCGGAGATGGCCCTCTCGCGCTTCATCTCCGCCGCGTTTCGGGGGCGACCGGTCGAGGTCTTCGGCGACGGCGAACAGAGGCGCGACACGACTTACATCGCGGACGCCGTGGACGCAACTGTCGCCGCCTTCGACGCACCGCCCGGCGTCTACAACGTCGGAGGGGGTACCCGGGCCACCGTCAACGAGATGATCGACGCCGTCGGCAGGTTAATGGGTGCGCCGGTCGAGGCGAGGTATGGACCCGCTGCACGGGGCGACGTGCGCTCAACCTGGGCCGACTCTGGGCGGGCGGCGCGAGTGCTGGGGTACCGGCCGCGGGTCGGGCTCGATGAGGGAATAGCGGCGCAGGCGGAGTGGGCGAAGGAGAGCCTGGGCGCCGCCACAGGGTAGAGAACCGTGCTGCGGGCGCTCCTCATCTTGGTTGTTCTCTATCTCCCGGGACACTACCTCGGATGGCGCCTCGTACGCAAGGGAGATGGGCTCGCCGAATTAATGCTCTTGAGGATCGCAGCCTCTCTTGCCATCTCCGGACCTCTGTTGACTTTCCTGGCGCTGGCTGGCTGGTTCTCCGTCCCGGCCATCGTTGGGGCTCTAGGGGCATGCGCTGTGGTGGCGTTTCTGCTCGGGCGTGGGGCGAGGGCGCGCGCGCGGGCGACCGGATGGGATCTGGTAGCGCTCGCGGTGGTGGCGGGGAGCTTCGCACTCTACTCCCGGCCGGCGGAGTACATAATTAACAGCCGGGACCCGGGGGTCTATGCGCTCTTCGCCGACAAGCTCGCCCGGACCGGGGCGTTGCTCCACCGGGACCCTCTGGTCGGGGCGGTTGCGTCGTTCCATACGTTCCTGGAGGGCAAGAAGTATCCCGGCTTCTACATCCTCGGGCAGGATCTGATCGTGCCGCAGTTCTTTCCCGGCCCGTTCGCCTTTCTGGGGCTCGGGAACCTGGTGGGTGGCCTGTGGGGGAGCCTGTTCGTTGTGCCGGTCATGGGCGCTCTGGCCGTCGGCGTGGCGTTCGTGCTGAGCAAAGAACTATTCGGGAGGTGGGCGGGGCTCGTTGGCGCGGCGTTGCTGGCGGTGAGCTACACCCAGGTCTGGTGGGCCCGCCATCCGTCTAGCGAGGTCATGACCCAGCTCTTCGTCCTCGCCGGGCTGTGGCTTGGGGTGCGGTTCGCCCGGGCTGCAGGTCCGCTCACGGGCGTGTTTGCGGGGCTTCTGCTCGGCGGGGTGATGCTGGTGCGGGTGGACGCGTTCCTCGCAGCAGCGGCAGTACCCCTGCTTTTCGGCTACGACCTGCTCACCAAACGCCCCGCTCGTCGATGGCTCTACCCTGGCATCCCGCTCATGCTCTTCGCCGGCATCACGCTGCTCTATCTGAACACCATTGGCGGCCGCTACCTGTACGTCATATACACCGAGCATGGTCTTGACAGAGCGCTCCGGCTGGCACCCTACCTCGCGGGGGTAGTGCTCGTTTTGAGCGTTGCCTTTATCTTCGTCCGGCGCCGGTGGGGCGGGCGTTTCGGAGGCTACCTCCAGGTTCGAGGAGCCTGGATCTCCCTGGTCGCCGCCCTCTGCGGCGCCGCGGTGGCGCTCTGGGCTTACTTCGTGCTGCCGGTACCGTGGGAGAGCCTGCCGGACGGGGCGCGGGACTTCGACGCCTACCGGACCCAGATCCTGGTCCGGATGGTGTGGTTCACGACGCCTGTCGCGGTGGTACTGGGACTTGTGGGTTTCGTGCTTGCCACGTACCGGCTGGACGCTTCGCGGACCCTACTCTTCGGTGCCTTCCTCGCCTTCGGGGTTCTCTACGCAGCGATACCGAACGTTGCCCCGGATCTTCCGTGGGCGACCCGGAGGTTCGTCCCCGCGGTCTTCCCGATCCTTAGTCTGCTGGCCGGCTACGCCGCCGTCGAGGTCGGGGGATGGCTCGGACGGGTCTGGAGAAGGGAGGCGGGGATCGCCCTCGCCGCAGCCCTCGCGCTGACCGCACTCGGCTGGTCGGTCTACACCGCCCTTCCGATAATCGGCTTCCGGGAGTTGGAGGGTGCGATCGAAGCCTTCGATCGGATCGAACGCAAGATCCCCAAGGCCGAGGTCGTCTACATGGAGATGCCCGATGGATACGATATCACCGCCTCGACCTTCGAGTACGCCTACAACCATCCGGTGTTGCCCTACGACCGCATCCGATTTATCCGCGAGGTGGACGGACTTGAAGAGGCGGGGTTTCTGAACAACGCCGTGTATGTCACCGTGCACGGAGAACCGGCTCCCCTCGTCTCCGGCGTGGACTTCAGAGAGGTGGCAGCGGCGAATCTGGAGCTTCCGCGGCTGGCCGCCGTCGAGAAGGAGCTGCCAAGAGAGAAGGAGACCTTGAACCTGACCTACCGCGTGTTCCGGGTAGAGGAGAACCGGTGAGAGCGCGCGTCGCTGTGATCCTTGCCGGGCTGGCGGTCCTGGTCTCTGCCTCACTCTTCCTGGACGCAGATTCTCTCCGACAGGCGCTACGCTACGCAGCGGAGCACCCGCTGGCGCTGCTAGCAGCGTTCGGGGCGTACACCGGGGCTTTCATCTTGCGGACCTTCGCCTGGCGACCTTTTGTTCCGCGGTCTGTCCTCGCTTCGCGACTTTTCGGCCTGATCCTGGCGGCGCTATTCCTGAACCACGTCGCCCCGGCCAAGGCGGGGGACTTCGCCCGGATGTACGGGGTCGCAAAGCAGGGCGTCGAGGGCGGACGGGCCGCGGCGGGTGTGATCCTGGCCCGCCTCGCGGATCTGGCGGGCCTCCTCGTCGTCCTTATGGGGGCCTGGACCCTCGCCGGAGGGGCTAAGTGGGGATCCCTGATCGCCCCCACTAGTGTCGTGGTCGTCGCCGCGCTCGCTCTGTGGGTGCTGGCCCGCACCGAGACCCTCTCGCCCCTCGGCCGCCTGGAGGAGCCAGTGGCGAAGCTCAGGACTGCCCTGCGGGAGACGACTCCCGGCGCTCTCGGTGTGGCGTTTGTCTGGGCGGCGCCGGCGTGGGTGCTGGAGGCCGGCATACTTCTGTTCCTAGTGTGGGGGTTGGGCCTGGATCTCGGCTTGGCCGGGGCGGTGGCGGCGACTTGCTTCGCCGTGTTGGTGACCGCCGTACCGCTCATCCCCGCGGGCTTGGGTACCTACGAGGCCGGGATGGTCTTCGTTCTGGTCAGCCTCGGGGTGCCGGCCGAACCGGCCTTCGCCGCGGCCGTGATCAGCCACGCCACCAAGTTCCTCTACGCCTTCGCCGCAGCCCCCTTCGCCGTCCGCGAAGGAGTATCCGCCGTCGTCACCCGCTCGAACTCAGGAAAGGCAGAGACCGGTGAAGCCAGCCTCAAAGTTTGAGATAGCCGCAGCGAGGATATGGAACGTCATGAACGAGGGCAAGTCCTTCCATCCGGTCTTCGTTCTGGGGACGTTCCTGCTCCTGCACATTACGGAGCTCGCGAGCTGGGGGTTCTGGGGCCGGACTCTCCCGGCTCTGGGGTTGACCATTCCACTCGTATCGCTCTTTATCTACTACGACTTTCCACTCAAGCTTCGCTGGGCGCTCTGGGGTTTTCTCGCCGCGTTCGTACTCGTCTTCCGCTTCATGGACCTCGGGGTGTTCCTCCTTGCCTTCGGGCTCTACGCCTTCTTCACGGTCTTCTTCTGGGGTACCTTCTATTACCACCTGCGCACCGGGGCCCCGAAGTCCAACTTCCTCCGGTTCTGGCGGCTCGTCCTCGAGAACCCGGACTCGACCAGCGGGAACTTCCTGGAGCAGATGCCGAAGGCGTTGCTCGCGCTCTTCACGCTGGAGTACCTCACCTCCGAACCCGTGAGCCCCGGGCGCGCCGGGCTCGTCCTCGGCTTTACGGCGGCGCTGGGGGTTGCGAGCTATCTGATCCACAAGAAATTCTTCGGCTGGAAGCCTGTCTACCCAGATGAGCCGACACGGGACGTGAACCGTAACAGACCGCTCGCAAAACGCGTCATCGTCGTCGTTATAGACGGTTGCCGACTCGACCGCTTCCGCGAGGCCGAGAAACCGTATCTCGAGAGGATGATGGCCGCAGGCACGGTCTTCGAGAGCGTCGAGACCGTGTATCCGGCCCGGACGGTGGTGTGCTTCTCCTCCATGCTCACCGGGGCACCGCCCGAGGAACACGGCATAAGCTCGAACCTGGTGATCAAACTCGGCCTTAGGGTGGAGAGCGTCTTCGACGCGCTGCGGAAGTCTGGTAAAAAGGGCCGGCTCGTCGGGATAGCCCACCTCATAGACGCCTTCGGAGACGACGTGGCGAGCGTGACCAGCGTGGCGCACAACGACAAGATCGACCAGAACCTCATCGCCGCAGCAAAGCGGGAGCTCGCCCAGCGAGCTCCCGACCTCCTCGTCCTCCAACTCCTCGCCGTGGACCAGAACGGCCACACCCGAGGGACCTACTACCCCGAGTACGTGGAGCGGATAGAGATCACCGACCGCCTCATCGAGGAGTTCATGCGCTGGTGCGAAGAGCGCGGCTACCTCGACGGCACCGCCGTCGTCCTGATGGCCGACCACGGGCAGGGACGGGGTATCGGAGCCCACGGCCATCTCTCGGAGGGCGAGCGTTTCGTGCCTTTCGCTATGTGGGGGAGTGGCATAGCCGGCGGCAGAACCGTGGAAGATCCCCGTTCGATCCTCGACCTGGCGCCGACGATCTGCTACCTGCTGGGCGTCGAACCCCCGAACGGCTCCGTGGGCCAGGTGCTGAAGAGAGCGATGGAAGGGACACCGTGAAACCCCTCGCGGTCGTCGTGCCGGCCAGGGACGAGGAGGCCACCATCGGCGAGCTGCTGGACCGCGTCGCCCGCGTCCGGGTGCCCGGTCACGAGCTACGACCCATCGTCGTGGATGACGGCTCGGCCGACCGGACGCCCAAGATCGCCCGCGAACGGGGGGCTGGCGTGGTCCGGCATCCCCGAAGCCGGGGCTTAGGCGCGGCGGTGCGTACCGGGTTGCGCGCCGCGGTCGAGACTGGAGCCCCGACGGTAGCCTACCTTGACGCGGACCTCGAATACTACCCGGAGGACATACCCTCTCTCGTGGAGCCGATCCTCGCGGGCCGGGCGGACTACGTGCTCGGGAGCCGCTTCTTGGGCAGCGTGCAAGGGATGAAGCTCCACCGGCGGCTGGGGAACCACGCCTTCACCGCCTTGCTTATGCTCCTCACGCGGCGCAGGATCTCGGACGGGCAGACGGGGATGCGAGCCTTCTCACAGGACGCTGCCTCACAGGCGGAGATCATCCACGACTACAACTACGCCCAGGTCCTTACCCTGGATCTACTGCGTAAAGGATTCCGAATGGAGGAGGTCCCCATCCAATACCGCGTCCGGGAGCACGGCGCCTCCTTCGTGACCTGGAACTACCCGGCGAAGGTCCTGCCCGCCATCTGGCGCGAGCTGCGGAGCCCATGATCAGCTGGAAGTTTGGAGACGCTCGATGACGGCCTCCGTCACGTCTTCTGTCGTCGCGGAGCCGCCGAGGTCTCCGGTTTTCGTTCCGCTTGCGAGCGTCTCTTCGAGGGCGTGGAGCACGCGTCTAGCGGCGTCGGGGTAGCCGACGTGCTCGAGGAGCAGGGCGCCGGCCCAGATCGCGCCTGCCGGGTTGGCCTTGTGGCTGCCGGCGATGTCCGGGGCCGAGCCGTGGATCGGCTCGAAGAGTGAGGGGTAGTCCCGCTCGGGGTTGAGGTTCGCCGAGGGGGCTACCCCGATGGCACCGGAGACGGCCGCCGTTACCTCCGAGAGGATGTCGCCGAGGAGGTTGGAGCCGACGACCACGTCGAAGCGCCCCGGGTCGAGCACGAGCCGGGCGGCCAGGGCGTCGGCATGCATCAGGGAGGCCTCGACCTCGGGGTATCCCTCACCGACCTCGCGAAAGATCTCGTCGAAGAACGGCATGGTTATGCTGATGCCGTTAGACTTGGTCGCCCCGACCAGGCGCCCTCTCCTACCCTTCGCCTCCTCGTAAGCGTAGCGCACGATCCGCTCTACCCCGCGCCGGGTGAAGATACTCTCCTGGACGGCGATCTCGCGCGGCGTACCCTCGAACATCCTGCCCCCCGAGTCGGAGTATTCGCCCTCGGTGTTCTCGCGGACCACGGTCACGTCTAGAGAGCCGGGGTTCGCCAGCGGGCTCTCGACGCCGCGCAGGAGGCGGGCCGGGCGCAGGTTGACGTACTGGTCGAAGACGCGCCGGATGGGGAGCAGGAGCCCCCACAGAGAGACGTGGTCAGCGACGGTCGGCCATCCGACCGCGCCGAGGTAGATGACGTCGAAGCCGGCCAGGGTCTCAAGGGCGTCCTCCGGCATCATCCGCCCGTGTTGCAGATAATATTCGCAGCCCCACGGGAACTCGGTGAAGCGCAGTTCCAGTGAGGGATCTTCCGCCGCCGCGGCCTCGAGCACACGCATCCCGGCGCTCACGACCTCGGGCCCGATCCCATCGCCACCGATCACCGCGACCCTGACCATACTACCCGGTTCCCGCACAAAGTGCCTCAAGCCTCTACCCCCGACGGCTCTCGCGAGCCATGCTAACGATCCGGCCGAACCCTATCGAGCGTATTGAATCACTACTTCCGGTCTCGCGCCTCCGGGTGGCATGCAGCGTGCGCCGTACGTTCTGTTCGGTGTGTAGGCCATCGGGCTCTTTCCCGGCGGGGGGGCTAACCCAGGGCCCGATCGAGTCGGACGGCGGCGGTGATCAGTGACAGGTGGGTGAAGGCCTGGGGGAAGTTGCCAAGGGCCTCACCGCTGGGACCTATCTCCTCGGCGTAGAGCCCGAGGTGGTTGGCGTAGGAGAACATCTTCTCCAGGGCGAGGCGGGCCTCCTCCAGCC
>JALYGY010000010.1 GCA_030776865.1 Actinomycetota bacterium
AGCGCCGCCGCCTCCCCCACGCTCCGCACCCCGGCCGAGCGCAACAGCTTCAGGAGCCTCAAGAACACCCCTGCCGTCGCCGCTGCGTCCGAGAGCGCCCGGTGGTTCGGTATCGCGCGCACGCCGAAGTGAGAGACGAGCGAAGAGAGCCGGTAGCGCTTGAGCCCCGGCACAAGGCAGCGGGCGAGCCTCAAGGTGTCCAGGAGCGGGTTCGGGAGCGGGGATCCGTCGCGCGCCGCGCTGACGAAGGAGCAGTCGAAGTGGACGTTGTGCCCGACGAGGACCGCTCCCTCGACGAACCTCTCGAAGCGGGCCATGGCCTCGGAGACATTCGGCGCCTCGGCGACCATGGGGTCGGTTATCCCGGTCAGGCGCACGACAAAGGGCTCTATGGGTCGTCCGGGGTTGACCAGCGTCGAGAACTCCTCCACCACCTGGCCACGCAAGAGCTTGAGGCCGCCGAGCTCCGTGATACCGCCCTTGCGCGCCGAGGAACCCGTGGTCTCCAGATCAAAGACCACGTAGGGAGCGTCCTCGAGCGCGAGCGAGGCCAGGTCGGCCGTCCTCAAGCCCCTATCACCGTCCCACTGGAAGCGGGGGTCGTTCTCGATGAGCCTCTCCACGTAGACCCTGGCGTCGCCGTTTGAGCGCGGGAGAGAGAGAAACTCCGCTGCGATCTCCTCAGGGCTCACCGGCTCGCGGCCCCTGACGAAGCCGTACAGGCTAGAGGACACGGACCCCCGTCCGCGCCGCAGCGCCGTTGGCCAGCGCTGCCTCGGCGATGGCCTGGGCCTGCGCCTCGGTCACGCCCGGGATGGCGACGAGGTTCTCGTATGAGTAATCCTCGTCGAGCAGGCCGCTCGCCAGGACCCGCGCGCGGGTCTTTATCCCGACGCCGGGCATCCTGGTCGTGTGGAAGAGCTTGCCCCGCTGGATGCGCAGAGCGCCGACCCCAGCGAGTCTCTCGCCCTCGACCAGGACGCGTCTCAAGGCGTGGGCGAAGAGCTCGACCTGCTCGGGGTAGTAGACGCTCCGGCTCATAAGGGACGGTGTCATCGGCAGCGGGTGCAGGAGGTTGGCGTCGCGGACCGTCGTGTGGCCCGGCGGCTCGTTCGCGCCGAGAGGGTCAGGGTCCCCGAGGGCGCGCGCCCGCAGGGCGTGATCCCACACCTGCTCCTCGAGCTTTTCTCCCAGGTCCAGCTCCGTGAGAACCGGACGGCCCCGGAAACGGTCGTTGCGGTTGGCGGCGTAGAGAAAGCGCCGCCCGCTTCCCTCGTTCTCGTAGAACTCGACCACGGCGCGGGCGCGCTTCTCGCCCATGCCGGGCAGCCGCGCCAGCGTCTTGACGTCCTTCGCCGCAATGACCTCCCGCAACTCCTCCCCATCCACGGCCTCGGCCGCCTTTGCGGCGGCGCGCCGGTCCACGCCGCGGACGCGCTCCAGCATCCCCTGCACGCTCTCCGGGCAGACGCCGCGCCTGAGGTGGTTGATCTTGCGCACCGCCGTGAAGGCGTTGTGCTCCTCCCAGCGCCAGACAAACTCCCTTACCCGCTCGACGGCCGCCGCATCCTCCGGGACGAACTCGATGGTCACCGCATCCCCCACGTAGCGGCCGTTGGCACCGGGCAGTTGTTCGGCGGAGGGTTGGATCTGCACCTTTACGGAAGGCGAGTAGAAAGAGAAGTGCACCGGGGATTCTGGTGCAACCTCCTTCATCAAGCGCCTGCGAAAGACGTTGTCTTCGAGATCTGACTCAAACATCGGGACCATATTCTACCACCGCCGGTCCTCCAGCCACCCACCTTGTTAACCGTCTATCGCAGGATCACCTCTTCGCGCAGCACGATGGCCTCGACCGGCTCCCCGGCACGGGCTCCCTCCGAGTCGGGACCGATAAGGGCGAGGGCGTCGGCCTTGGTCAGAGAGCTGATGAGCCCCGAGCCCTGGGCCCCGACGGACCGGGCGAGCCAGCCTTTCTCGGTGCGCTCGAGGCTCACCCGCATCGCGTGCATCCTGCCGAAGTTGTTCTTTACGTCCTCCTGGAAGTAGACCTCTATGTGGGGCCTCTTCTTGTCCTCGCGGCCCATCATCCTCACGAGGGCGGGACGGACGAAGAGCTCGAAACAGACCATCGCCGAGACGGGGTTGCCGGGGAGGCCGAAGAGGCGAACGTCTCCCCGCACCCCGAAGAAGAGCGGTTTGCCGGGCTTGAACTTGACGCCCCAGAAGATCTGCCGCACGCCGAGGTCGAGCATCGTGCCCTTTACGAGGTCCTTCTCCCCCACCGAGACCCCGCCGCTGGTGACCAACACGTCGGCGGTCTCGAGAGCCTCCCTCAAAGCGTCGCGTATGAGATCGGGGTCGTCGGAGGCTGCGCTAATGCGGCGAGTCTCGGCCCCGAGCTCGCGAGCCTGGGCGATCATGGCGAAGGAGTTGGAGTCGTAGATCTCACCGGGTGAAAGGTCACGCGTCCCCGGCGCGACCAGCTCGGTGCCCGTGGAGAGAACCACCACCTTCGGGCGCCTGTAAACCGTCAACCCCCCGTAGCCTTGCGTCGCCGCGAGGGCTATCTCGGGCGGCCCGACCTCCGCTCCTTTTTTCAAGAT
>JALYGY010000011.1 GCA_030776865.1 Actinomycetota bacterium
CAGGTGGTTCGGGCGTATTAGGTGTGTGTGGAGAGCTTGCCGAACGACGCGCGGAGCGCGGCCCTGATCGTCAACACCCGTTCCCGCAGTGGGGAGCGGACCTTCTTCGAGGCCCTCGACCGTCTGGAGGGGCTGGGCGTGCCCCTTGGCGCGACCTACGCCATACGCGACCCGGTCCGGCTCCCCGAGACGGTTCGCGAGGTCCTCAGCGAGGGCTCCGGGTACCGGCTACTGATCCTCGGCGGCGGCGACGGCTCGGTGAGCTCCGTGGTAGATTTCCTGGCTCACCACCACGTGACCCTCGGCCTCCTCCCTCTGGGCACCGCGAACGACTTCGCGCGGACGCTCGAGATACCCTCGGACATAGAGCAGGCTTGCAAGACCATAGCCAGCGGCAAGGTCGTGGACGTGGATCTCGGTCTGGCGGGCGACAACTACTATGTGAACGTCGCCTCCGTGGGCCTGAGCGTCGGGGTCACGCAGGCCCTCTCCCCCGGGCTGAAGAGGAAGATCGGGGCCCTCGCCTACCCGACCGCCGCCACCAGGGCTTTCTTAGGCCACGAGCCGTTCTCCGCGAGGCTCACCTTCCCGGATGGCGACCACGAGCCTGTGGAGTACGGACGCCTCCTGCAGGTCGCCGTCGGCAACGGTCGCTTCTACGGCGGGGGGATGGTCGTCGCTCCCCACTCCGGCATAGACGATAGGAGCCTCGATATCTACGCCATAGAGATGGGCAGGCACCGGGACCTGATCGGGGTGGCCCGCTACCTCAAGAGCGGGGACTTTATCCGCAGCGAGAGCGTGAGCCACTACCAGACCGAAAGGGTGCGCCTCGAGACCGACCCCGAGCTCCCCGTAAACATAGACGGGGAAGTGGTGACACGGACCCCTCAGGATTTCTCCGTGGTTCACAACGCCCTGAGGGTTCTCGTGCCGCCGGAGTCCACCGCCGCCAGCCAGGATCTCGCCGGGTAGCCACACGCCCGGAACCAGCGAGAGATGCCGGAGTACACGGAACTCCGGGGCCAGGGTTTCTGCTCCCGGCCCCCGGAGTCGGTGGATGAATCTCAGACCGCTCTGCCGCCGGCAAACAGCCGGTAGATCGCCAGCAGGACGACCGCGCCGAGCGTGGCGACCAGGATGGACCAGATGTTGATCCCGGTTACCCCGGCGCCTCCGAGGATCCCCACGACGAAGCCGCCCACGAAAGCGCCGGCGATGCCTACGAGCGTCGTAACTATCAGACCCCCCGGATCGTCTCCGGGCAAGACGAGCTTGGCCAGCAGACCGGCGATCAACCCGACCACGATAAAGGCCAGAATACCCATAACCTCTCACTCCTTCGTCGCCGTTTGCGCAACTTACACGCACTCAGATACGCAGCGAAGGGATGTTTGTTTCGAGGGCAAACCTCCATGTTGCTATGATTCATGAGAGGCTCTCCATCCTCACGGTTTTTCGGACAGGAGGATCACTAGCGATGAACTTCGACCTGACCGGCGAGCAGAAGCGGTGGCGGGATCTGGCCCGCGAGTTTGCCCGGGGCGAGATCGGTCCCCGCGCCGAACGCCTCGACCGCGAGCAGAAGTTCCCTTACGACCTGATCGCCGAGATGTCGCGCCTCGGGCTTATGGGCCTGACGCTGCCGGAGGACTACGGCGGCTCGGGCGGTGACTTCGTCTCCTACAACCTGGCGCTCGAGGAGATCAGCCGCGCCGATACCTCGGTTGGAATAACGATGGAGGCCCACGTCTCTCTGGGGTGCGCCCCCCTTGCCGCCTTCGGCACCCGCGAGCAGAAGGAGAAGTTCCTGCGTCCGTGCGCGGGCGGCGCACGCCTCTGGGCCTTCGGGCTGACCGAGGAGGAGGCCGGCACCGACGCCGGCGGCACCCGCACGACTGCCGAGCTCGAGGAGGACGAGTGGATCATAAACGGCTCGAAGAAGTGGATCACCAACTCCGGCACCGACATCACCGCCGGCGTGACGGTCATCGCCCGGACCGGGACGAGAGACAACGGCAGGCCGGAGCTTACCGCGCTCATCGTCCCGCAAGAGACCCCTGGGTACAGCAGGGGTCCCGCTTACGAGAAGCTCGGCTGGCGCGCCTCCGACCAGCACCCGCTGTATTTCGAGGACTGCCGCGTGCCGGAGGAATATATGCTCGGTGAACGCGGGGCTGGTCTGCGCCAGTTCTTGCAGACGCTCGATGGCGGGCGGGTGGCGGTCGCGGCACTCTCCGTCGGGCTGGCGCAGGCGTGTTTCGACGAGGCGCTGGCGCGGGCGCAACAGCGGCGACAGTTCGGCAGGGCGATCGCCGAGTTTCAGGCGATCCAGTTCAAGCTCGCCGATATGGCGATGGAGATCGAGCTGGCACGCAATATGGTTCTCAAGGCTGCCTGGCTCAAAGACCGGGGGCGGCGCTTTTCGCGCGAGGCCAGCATGGCCAAGGTCTTCGCCTCAGAGGCGGCCAAGAGAGCGGCGGATCAGGCCGTTCAGATCCACGGCGGCGAGGGGTTCATGGAGAGAAGCGCCGTCGCGCGCTACTGGCGGCAGGTCAAGATCAACGAGATCGGCGAGGGGACCAGCGAGGTAAACCGCCAGATCATCGCCCGCAGCCTCCTCGAGGAGAGCGCCGAGGAGGCAAAGAAGGGGATGGCGGTGCAGTAGAGGCTTTGGCTAGAGCTCTTTGTGGAAGCGGTATCCCAGCTCATCATGAGGCGTCCCAAGTCCTCGACGTCCTCACTGTTTGCTTCTCTGATGATCAAGCCGTCCGAGGCGGGCTGCCTCCTTTGTGGCTCAAGCCTTTTCTACGAGACACGATACTACAAGGTGTCGAGTCGCGGGAGTAGCGCGTGCGGCGAACGATGGATAACATGCTCTGCGAAAGGTGGGTAGTGGTGGAAAGATGAGCGGATGCGGAGCGGTCGCGAGGACCGGAACCAAGGAACCGGGGCGGTTGTGCAGGATCCGACTCGGGAGCAGGATGTGACCGCGCCGGATTTCTGGGAGGCGCTGGCTTCCAGGATGCCCAGGCGGCTCGACTACGCCTCGCTCTTCGAGCGGTTCGCCTGGGATCTGCCCTCGAATTACAACATCGGGGTGGACGTCTGCGACCGCCACGCTGCAGACAAGGGCAGGCTCGCCATCATCCACGACCGCCGGGACGGCACGGCGGAGAAGTGGACCTTCTGGGAGCTCAAACGCGCCTCCGACCGCTTCGCCAACGCCTTGCGGACCCTAGGCATCGAGCGTGGAGACCGGGTGGCCGTGCTGCTCTCGCAGTCGCTGCAGCTCCCCATAGTCCACATCGCCACGTACAAGCTTGGCGCCGTCGTTGTCCCGCTCTTCACGCTCTTCGGGGAGGAGGCCCTGCGTTTCAGGCTGGGAGATAGCGGGGCCAAGGTGATCGTGACCGACCTCGAGCACTTCGAGGTCGTCTCGACGTTGCGCGAGGAGCTGGACGGGCTGCGGGACGTCATCCTGGTCGACGGCGAGCGTTCCGGGGCGCGCACCTCCGCCGGCTACCGCATCGGTCCGGTGGAGATCGAAGAGACCCTGGTCAAGCACCGGGACGTCTTGATGGCGGCCGCGGTGGGAAAGCTGGATCCCGTCCGGGGTCAGGTGGTCAAGGTCTTTGTCGTCCTGCGAGAAGGGAGCGGAGCGGGCGAGGACCTCGCGGCGGAGCTCAAGGGGCTCGTCAAGGATCGCCTGGGCGCACACGAGTATCCGCGTGAGATCGAATTCGTAGACGAGTTGCCGATGACCCCCACCGGCAAGGTCCGGAGGAAGGTTTTCCGCCAGCGGGAAGCGGCGAAAACGTGAGCAAGCTCCGTAGCCACGTGGACCCGAAGAGTGAGAGGTTCAGGCGCAACGCCGGGGCATACGAGGAACTGCTCGCCGAGCTGCGCGAACGCTCCGCCGAGGCCCGCCGCGGAGGCGGCGAGAGGGCGCAGAGACGCCACAAGGAGCGCGGCAAGTTGCTGGTGCGGGACCGGATAGAGGTGCTCCTCGATCCGGGGACCGCCTTTCTCGAGCTCTCCCCTCTTGCGGCCTACGGGATGTACGACGGGAGCGTGCCGGCGGGCGGGGTCGTCACCGGCATCGGGCGTGTCTCGGGTAAAGAGGTCGTCATCGTCGCCAACGACGCCACCGTCAAGGGCGGCACCTACTACCCGATGACGGTCAAGAAACACCTGCGCGCCCAGGAGATCGCCGAGCAGAATCGCCTGCCGTGCGTCTACCTCGTGGACTCCGGCGGAGCATTCTTGCCCCTACAGGATGAGGTCTTCCCTGACCGCGACCACTTCGGGCGCATCTTCTACAACCAGGCCATGATGAGCGCGAAGGGAGTGCCCCAGATCTCGGCCGTCATGGGGAGCTGCACCGCCGGTGGTGCCTACGTTCCGGCGATGAGCGACGAGGTCGTGATCGTGAAAGGTACGGGGACTATCTTCCTCGGCGGCCCTCCGCTGGTCAAGGCGGCTACCGGCGAGGAGGTCACCGCAGAGCAGCTCGGCGGGGCCGACGTCCACACCCGCCGCTCGGGGGTAGCCGACCACTTCGCCGAGAACGACGAGCACGCCCTGGCGATAGTTCGCTCCGTCGTCGAGAACCTGAACGCGGAGAAAAAGCCGCCGTGGACCACCGAGGAACCCGAGGAGCCGCTCTACGCCCCGGAGGAGATCTACGGCCTCGTACCGCAGGACTACCGCCAGGGCTACGAGGTGCGGGAGGTGATCGCGCGCGTCGTGGACGGCAGTCGCCTACACGAGTTCAAACCCCTCTACGGGGAGACGCTGGTCTGCGGCTTCGCTCGCATCATGGGGATGCCCGTCGGAATACTGGCCAACAATGGCATACTGTTCTCCGAGAGCGCGTTGAAGGGGACGCACTTTATCGAGCTGTGCTGCGCGCGCAAGATCCCACTGGTCTTTTTGCAGAACATAACGGGCTTCATGGTCGGCAAGGAGTACGAGGCCGGCGGCATCGCCAAAGACGGCGCGAAGATGGTCATGGCCGTCGCGAACGCCAGCGTCCCGAAGTTCACGGTGATCGTCGGCGGCTCCTTCGGGGCGGGCAACTACGGGATGTGCGGCCGGGCCTACTCGCCGCGCTTGTTGTGGATGTGGCCCAACGCCCGCATCGGCGTCATGGGAGGGGCTCAGGCCGCGAACGTTCTTCTCACCGTCCAGGAGGACAACCTCAGACGCGAGGGCGAGGAGATGACCGACGAGGAGCGCGAGGAGTTCAAGAGGCCCATCCTCGAGAAGTACGAGCGGGAGGGCAACCCCTATCACTCGACCGCCCGACTCTGGGACGACGGCGTTATAGACCCCGTAGACACCAGGATGGTCCTGGCTCTCGGTCTCTCCGCCGCCGCGAACGCTCCTCTCGAAGAGACCCGCTACGGTATCTTTAGAATGTAGGCTTCAGGTGTCAGGCATCAGGAAGGGGTAAGGGTACTGTACGTCCAAGCAAACGCCGGCTCATGTTATGGTGGGGCACCTTTCTTCGCGGCAACGCCGCCGCCAAGCGAATACCTGACACCTGAAGCCTGATGCCTGACGCCTATGAACACCTGGAGAGAACTGACGAGGGACCGGTGGCGACCGTCGCTCTGGCGCGGCCCGAGGCGCACAACGCCCTGAACGCCGCGCTCATAGGCGAGGTCACGCGCTGCTTCGAGGAGCTGGCCGAGGACGAGGGCGCGCGGGTGGTAGTGCTGACCGGGGAAGGCCCCACCTTCTGCGCGGGGGCGGATATAGCGTACCTGCGTGATACCGACGATTCCTCCTACGAGGAGAACCTGGAGGAAGCCCGGCGGCTGGCGGATATGTTCCTGGCGGTCGACGAACTCCCGAAGCCGGTCGTGGCCAGGGTGCGGGGCGCCGCAATCGGGGGTGGTGCCGGGCTCGCGGCGGTGGCGGACGTCGCGGTGGCAGAGGAGGGAGCGCACTTCGCGTTCTCGGAGGTGCGCTTGGGGATCGCGCCGGCGACCATAGCCCCGTTCGTGGTCCGCAAGATCGGGTACTCACGCGCCCGGGCGTTGTTCCTCACAGGAGAGAGGTTCGACGCCGGGAGAGCGCGGGAGATAGGGCTCGTCCACGAGGCCGTCCCGGACCGGGACCTCGACGCAGCGGTGGAGAAGGTGGTGTCGCAGCTCCTGCAAGGGGGACCCGCCGCGCAGGCGGCGATCAAGGAGGCGTTGCGCCAGATCGAAGCCACAGAGCCGATGGAGGCGCTCGGGAACATGACGCAACTCATAGCGGAACTCAGGATAGGCGAGGAGGGACAGGAGGGCCTCGGGGCCTTTCTGGAGAAGCGCGAGCCTCTCTGGAGAAGCCCGTGAGCTTCTCGAAGCTCCTGATCGCGAACCGCGGGGAGATAGCGGTGCGCATCATCCGGGCCTGCCGCGAGCTCGGCATAGAGAGCGTCGCCGTCTACTCGGAGGCCGACGAGGGCGCGATGCACCGCCGCCTGGCCGACGAAGCGTACTTTATAGGCCCTCCCCCCGCCACGGAGAGCTACCTGAACGTCGGGAGGATCATCGGGGTGATCGAAGCCTCCGGGGCGCAAGCCGTACACCCAGGCTACGGCTTTCTGGCGGAGAGCGCGCCCTTCGCCAGCGCGGTCGAGAGGACGGGGGCGGTCTGGGTCGGGCCGCCGCCAGAGGCGATGGACGCCGTGGGCTTCAAGGTTCGGGCCAAGGAGCTGGCCCGCAGGGCCGGCGTGCCGACCGTCCCGGGTTACGACGGCAGGGATCAAGGCGAGGAGCGTCTCGCGCAAGCAGCAGAGGAAATGGGCTTCCCGGTGCTCGTCAAGGCGAGCGCCGGAGGCGGGGGACGTGGGATGCGCGCCGTCGCGCGACTGCAGGACTTTCGGGAGGCCGTCCGGGGGGCGAAGAGGGAGGCCGAGGCGTCCTTCGGCGACGGGTCGGTGTTTCTGGAGAAGCTCCTCGAGGACCCGCGGCACGTGGAGGTGCAGGTGATCGGGGACGGGAGAGGCAACGTCCTCCACCTCTACGAGCGTGAGTGCTCCATCCAGCGTCGCCACCAGAAGGTCGTCGAGGAGGCCCCCTCCCCGGCCCTGAGCCCCGAGCTCCGGGAAGCCATGTGCGCCGCGGCGGTGCGCCTGGCCAAAGAGGCGGGCTACCGCAACGCGGGGACGGTCGAGTTCCTGCTCGAGGGCGAGGATTTCTACTTCCTGGAGATGAACGCCCGGCTGCAGGTCGAGCACCCCGTGACGGAGCTCGTGACGGGCCTCGACCTGGTACACCTGCAACTCGCCGTCGCCGCTGAGGAGGGGCTGCCGCTCTCCCAGGGGGACGTGAGCCTGCGCGGGAGCGCCATAGAGGTCCGCCTCTACGCCGAAGAGAGCGGGTTGCCCGCCGGGGGCAGACTCCTCACCTTCGCCCCGGCCGAGGGACCCGGCATCCGCAACGACGCAGGGGTAGAGGCCGGCGACGAGGTCTCGCTCCACTACGACCCCATGCTCGCCAAGCTCATCGTCCACGCCTCAGACCGGCCGGCGGCGGTCCTGCGGCTCAGGCGGGCGCTGAGGGACTACGTGGTCCTCGGAGTACCCACCAACCTCCCGCTCCTCCGTCGCGTCGCGGATCACCGCGCCTTCGCCGCCGGGGATACCACCGTTCGCTTTCTGGAAGAGCACAGGCTGACAGAGACGCTTCCGGAGCCCCAGATTATTCCCCGGGAGGCGGTGCTGCTCGCGGCAGCGGGCGAGCTCTCGCTGGGCGCGTCCGCCGAGCCGTTCGCGGCCGGACCCTGGCGCTCTTTAGGAGCTGTACGGTTCCGCTACCGCGCGGGTGATAGGGAGTACGAGGTCGAGGCCGAACGTTCGGGCGTCGGCAGACTGCGGCTCCGGCTCGACCGCCGTGAAGCTACAATCGAGCCGCTCTCCGCCGAGAACGGAGGGATAAGCGCCGTCGTCGACGGAAAGCCCGTCGTGGCGGGCCTCGCCTTCGACGGCCTCGCCACGCTGGTCTCCCTCGGGGGCGGGAGCTACCGGCTCATCAAACCCCCGCCGCCCGACGTGGACGGGGCGGGTCCAGGGGGGACGGAAGCGGCCGGCGCCAGCCTGACGGCCCCGATGCCGGGGACGGTGGTAAAGGTGCTGGTGGACGAGGGCGAGGAGGTCGAGGAGGGGCAAGTGCTCCTGGTCCTCGAGGCGATGAAGATGGAGCAGCCGGTGACGGCCCCCCACGCCGGTCGGATCGCTTCGCTACCCTACGGCGAAGGCGCCCTCGTCCCCGGCGGGGCCGTGCTCGCAGAGATAGAAGACCCCCAGCCCGCCGAATGAACGCGGCCGACGCGATAGTGGTCGGGGCCGGTGTGGTGGGCGCGAGCGTAGCCTTCCACCTCGCCGAGCGCGGCGTGGATACCCTGGTGCTCGACCGCCAGGGTCCGGCCGCAGGCTCGACGCCCCGCTCGGGGGCGCTTATCCGCGCCCACTACCCGACGTCCCTGGAGGCGGATCTGGCCTGGGAGAGCCTCGCCGATTATTTCGAGCTGTGGGGCGAGCGGGTCGGAGGCGGCTGCGGCTTCACCCGCACCGGCTTCGCCTACCTCGTCGGGAAAGAGAACGTCGAGGCCCTTGTACACAACGTCGCCTCGCTGCGAGGCGTGGGGGTGGAGACCGAGCTCGTCGCTCCTGACGAACTCTGCGAGATAGACCCCGCACTCCGTACCGTCGACGTCGCCCTCGCCGCCTACGAGCCTCGCGGCGGGTACGCCGACCCCGCCGCCACCACCGTCGGTTTCATCCGGGCGGCACGGGAGCGCGGGGCGCGTCTTGAACGGCGGCACGTGACGGCGCTCTTGGAACACCGAGGCAGAATCCGGGGCGTCCAGACCGACGGAGGCCCGCTGGAGGCGGAGGTCGTCGTGCTGGCCGCCGGGGCGTGGTCCGTGCCGCTCGCCGGGAGCGTGGGGCTCGGGTTGCCGGTACGCCCCGCCAGGGTGCGGGTCGCGCTCTTCGAGCGCCCCTACGAACTGCCGACGCACCTCGCCCTGATCGACGCGACGGAGGGTTTCTACGCCAGGCCCGCCGCCGAGCGCGCCACCCTCGTCGGCAGCCGGGACAGCCTCGAGTGGCTGCCGAGCCCCGACAAACCGACGCCGGAGCCAGATAGCGCCTTCGTCGAGGGAGCCTCGCGCCGGCTCGGTCGGCGCATACCGGCGCTGGTCGACGCTCCCTACCGCTCGGGCCGCTCCGGGATCCTGGACATAACGCCCGACGGGCGTCCGCTCCTCGGCCCCGCGGGACCCGAAGGTCTCTTTCTGGCGGTGGGGTGGAGCGGGACCGGCTTTAAAAAGGCGCCGGCCATCGGCGCGGAGGTGGCACACTGGGTCTCGGATGGTGCCCCGAACAGACCAGAGCTAATGAGCTACGTTCTCACCCGCTTCGAGAAGGGAGCCCCGATCCGGGGCGAGCACGAATACGCCGCCTCCGCCCCCCACTAGAGCCGCTTACAGATAGTAGCGGCGGCCTGCGCCTCCATAGGCCATGTACGCCTCGTAAGAGGCCTGTACGAAAGGTGCCAGCGTCACGAGGATCATCACCGGCACCAGCAGGAAGCCGATCAGGACCGCCATGAGCACACCAGTTATCGTCCACCCGACGACGATGGCGACGAGCCAGGCCACCTGGTAGAAGACGGACCTCAGCGCGTGATGGGCCACCGTCGGGCTCTTGTCCCTGTGCACCATCCAGATGATAAAGGCCGCAACAGGCCCCAGAAAGCCGGTAAAGATGTTCAAAAACGTGCTCAGATGCGCCAGGGCCGACCACGCGCGCTCGTCCCGGGATCTCATCGCGCCACCGACCGGGGGGTAGGGCGCGACCCACGACCCGTACTCCCGCTGTACCCCGTAGTTCGACGCCTCTCTGTCCATGCTTGCTCCTTCTTTTCCGCTCGCGACCTTGTATACGAGAGCACCGGACGAAGGTTTCGGAACCCGACGCCGCGCTCGCTTTCCGTTTGCCCGCCGGTGGGCGATAATAGCGGCGCGCTCTACGTGATCGGACACATCATACGCATATATATGATGTGAGCATATATAATGGGCGTAGCCAGAGAAAGGGGTACAGGTTGACTGGAGAGTCTCAAAGCATAGACGGTGGTGGCACCTCGACCGCCACTGGCACTGAGAGCCTCGCCATAAAGGACAATCGCACGGGTCGGGGCTATGATGTAGAGATAGAGGAGGGCACGGTCCGTTCGATGGACCTCCGGCAGGTCAAGGTCGATGAGGACGACTTCGGCTTGATGACCTACGACCCGGGCTACTCGAACACGGCTAGTTGCCGGAGCGCGATCACCTACATAGATGGGGAGAAGGGTATCCTGCAGCACAGGGGCATCCCCATCGAGCAGCTCTGCGAGCGATCTACCTATCTGGAGGTGGCGTACCTCCTGATCTACGGGCACTTGCCGACCGAGGACGAGTACGCTCGGTGGGTTTATGAGATCACGCACCACACCTACGTTCACGAGAACATAAAGAACTTCATGGACGGCTTCCGGCACGACGCCAACCCGATGGGGATGCTCTTGGCGTCGGTGGGCGCGCTCTCGACCTTCTACCCCGAGGCGGCCAACATAGACGACGAGTACCAGCGTCGCGTCTCGGCGGTGCGCCTGATCGCCAAGATGCCTACCCTCGCCGCCTTCGCCTACCGTCACAGCCTGGGGTTGCCCTACGTCTACCCGGACAACGACCTCTCCTACACGGGCAACTTCCTCTCGATGCTCTTCAAGATGGCCGAGCCCAAGTACGAGCCCGACCCTAGATTGGAGAAGGCGCTCGACATGCTCTTTATCCTGCATGCCGACCACGAGCAGAACTGCTCCGCGGCGGCCGTCCGCGTGGTGGGCTCCTCGCGGGTTGACCCTTTCTCGGCCATTGCCGCCGGCGTCGCCGGGCTCTACGGCCCGCTGCATGGGGGCGCGAACGTCGCCGTCCTCAGGATGCTCCAGCGTATAGGTTCCACCGACAACATTCCGGACTTCCTCGAGGGTGTCAAGCAGGGCAACGAGCGACTCATGGGCTTCGGACACCGCGTCTACAAGAACTACGACCCGCGGGCCAGGATCATCCGCAGCCACGTGGACGAGGTGCTCGAGGCGACCAACAAAGAGAGCCCGTGGCTGGACATAGCCATCGAGCTGGAGAAGCGAGCGCTCGACGACGACTACTTCACCAGCCGCAAGCTCTACCCGAACGTGGACTTCTACTCAGGGCTCATCTACGAGGCGCTCAACATCCCAACCGCGGCCTTCACCGTGATGTTCGCCATACCGCGCACCTCCGGCTGGGTGGCCCAGTGGGTGGAGATGCTCCACGACCCCGAGCTCAAGATAGCGCGTCCGCGCCAGATCTACACCGGACCCCGCGACGTTGACTACGTGCCGATGAGCAAACGATAAATAGCTTTCAGCTCCCTGGTGGGTGGCCGCCGGTCTCCCCGTAAGCGAGGCTTCCAGTTCGGTGAGAGCGCGGCGCACGCCAGCGAATCGCTCTGAAGGTCTTGCTGACAGCTGATGGCTGAACGCTGGTTGCTATAGAGCTACAGCGCGCCCAGCACGGCCTCGTAGAGCCGCCGCTGGCGCTCGAGAGCCTCTCTGTAGACCTCGTGCCGTTCGGGGTCGGGTTCGAAGGTCTCTCCGAGCGGCGCTTCGGTCTCCTCGATCTCCAGCTCCCCTAGCCTCTCGAGGGCGAGCAGGGCCGCCCCGCGGCTCGAGGCCTCCTGCACGCCCGAGGTGGTGATCGGTCTTCCGAGGGCGTCGGCCATGATTCCGGTCCACGTCGGCGAGTGGAGAAGACCACCGCCGGTGGCGACGACTCGCTTCTCCTTTGGGGAGGCGGCCTCGATCATCTCCGCGATGAGAGCGAACCTGAGGGCCACGGCCTCCATCGCGGCGCGCAGTATCTCCACGGGCGTGGAGCTCATGCTGAGACCGGCAATCGTCCCGTTGGCCTCATCCGCCCAGCCCGGGCCGCGCTCCCCGGCAAGGAGCGGCAGGAAGGTGAGGCCGTGGGAGTCAGGCTCCATCGCAGCCAGCAGCTCTTCTTTCTCCTCTGGTAGGCGCAGCGTGTTGCGCAGCCATCCGACGAGGTTCCCGCCGTCGGAGAGCGCGCCGCCCATGACGAACCTCTTCTCGTCCGCCCGGTAGCACCACGGCCCGTCAGGTATCTCGACGGAGCCCGCTCTCCAGAGCACCCGCATCGCGCCGCTGGTGCCGACCATGAGCGCGAGCCGGTCGTTCGTCGTGCACCCGCTCCCGACATTCGAGCAGGCCCCGTCGCCAACCGCCGGAAACCAGGGGACGTCGCGCAGCGCGGGCCATCGCTGGGCCCACTCTTCTTTGAGACCCTGCAGCGGCTCGTCCGAGATGGGGGAGAGGTGCGGTAGTTCGACGGGCAGGGCCTCTACCACCTCCCGGTCCCAGCTGCGTCGGTTCTGGTCGAAGAGACCGGTCGCCGAGGCCATCGAGGTCCCCACGTGGGAACGACCGAAAAAGCGGGTGTAGAGATAATCGCCGGGAGATACCCAGCGTTCGGTCCTCGCGAAGGCCTCCGCACGCTCGCGGCTCAACCACAGCAGCTTGGCTGGCCAGTAGCTCGAGTGGAGCACGCAGCCCGTGCGGCGGTGGACGGCGGCCTCGTCCACGCTCTCGCGCAGCTCCCGCGCGGTGCCAGCGGCGCGGCGGTCGGCCCAGTAGAGTACCGGGGTCGTGGGATGGCTCTCACGGTCTAGGCCGAGGACGGAGTGCCAGAAAGTGCTCATGGCAACCCCGCAGATGGGAGCCTCCCCGGCATTGGAGAGCGCGCCGTCAAGGGCGCGGGCGACGAGATCCAGCAGCTCGTCGGCGTCTTTTACCACGCCGCCGTCGTGGGTGTACTCGAGCTCGTAGCCGAGCTTGGTCTCGGTGCCTTCCTCCCTCGTCCCCGAGCCGTTGTAGAACTCGGCCCTCACGGAAGAGGAGCCCAAGTCCACGGACAATATCCTCGCACCCCCCGAACCCTTAGATCTCACGCCACACCCCCGTACGCGCTTGTTCCGGGTTAGTTTAGCAAGCCAACGCGCTCGTCCGCCGGTTTCGGGGGAGCCGGCGGGGCGGATGTTTAATCGGACCTGGGGCGGGTACGCAGGCAACAGCGAGTGCAAACGTTGCGAGGAGGAGTGCATCGTGGCGAGCGAGGAGAGGTTGCGGGAGCTCGAGGACAAGTACGAGGGCTACGCCGTCTACGACAACCGGGGCGAGAAGATCGGGAAGGTGGACGACCTCTTTATAGACGAGACCGACCGCGAGGAGTATATCGGGGTCAAGATGGGCTTCCTCGGACGTAAATCCACCCTGATCCCCATGGACATCGTCCGGGTGAACGAGGCGGACAAGGCTGTGGAGGTCTCGGAGTCGAAGGATCACGTCAAGAATGCCCCGAGCTTCGACGACGACGAGGACATCACCTCCGAATACGAGGACCGCATCCGGAGCCACTTCGAGCTGGAGTCCCCGACGGATACTGCGCGCGGCCGAGGCTCTTATGGTGCGTATTCGGGTGCCGGAGACGAGGAGCAAGAGGGCGAGCGAGATTACCCCGACCAGGTAGAGCGTACGGACCGCGAAACGTCCAAGGTAGACACAGAGTACGGTGAGCGCACAGGCTCGTTCTCCGGTACCGCCGCGGGGGGCGCCAGCGGCTCTGCGGAAGTCTTTGGAGGTGAGGAGTCCATGGGCGATGAGGGACCCAGCGGGTCGCCGGTCAGCCGGCAGACCGAGGAGACCGAGACCTTCGAGGAGGGTGGCCGCACGAAGGTCCGCCGCCGCGTCATCCGCGAGGAGATCGTCGAAGAGGGACAGGACTCTTGAAGACTTTTTCTCGCCAACTCAGGACGGCCAGCGTCCGCCGGGCAGGTGGGTCCCCGAGGACTCCTCGATGACGTAGGCCCAGGCCAGAACGCTAGCGCCCCCGGAAGTCTCGGCCGCTATCAGCACGCGCCGGTAGAGGCTCGACCGGCCGGGATCAAAGCCCTCCAGACGGTCCAGCGCCGGGAGCCTCTCCTCCGGATCGACGAAGGTGAAGAGCTCACCAAAGACTAGCGCACCGTCGGAACGGTACACCCCCGCGCGGTGGAGCCTCTGCTGATCGGAGGCGTCGTGGATCGGGTCTGCGGTGCCGGTGGCGTGGATGTCTTCTTTCGGCACCACCAGGGCCGGGTAGCCGGAGGGGAGATGGTAGAGCCGTCCTCGCGCTGTGGCCTCTTCGAGGCGCGAGTAACCCCTGCAGAAGAGGTTGTGGTTTGCGTGGCCGCGCTTCAGCGTGCCGTAGAGAAAGACGGTGAGCTGCGCGGGTGCCCCGCTTCTTGAAGACCTCACTTTCGGGGTTCGCCTCGCCCGCTGCGCTGTTTGGAGCTTCACTATCCTGACTCGACCCGGAGAATATGGTCGGCGACCTCTCGCAGGTCGGCGCCGACCACGTCCGGGCGCTCCACCAGCGGGTCGAGCACCATTCCGGGCCGTGCGACGAAGGCGGCCGCGCACCC
>JALYGY010000012.1 GCA_030776865.1 Actinomycetota bacterium
ACACGGGACCCCTCGAGGGGGCCAACGCCAGCATGCTCGGCTACGACTTCTACGCCGAAGGTGCCCACCGGGAGGCCATGGACCGAGCGCGGGACAGCGGGCGCCGCAGGCTACCAAGAGGATCTACGTGCTGACGGAGGCCCCCGCGGACTCCGAGGCGGACCTCGCGTTAGAGTAGGGCTTCGTGGTGTATCTCCCGGTCTATAACGATGGCGAACCGCAGGAGACCGTCGCCGAGCGACGACGCGCGCTTGGAGGGTTTGTCGTCGGATCGTTTGTGGTCGATGGCCTGCTCGGGGGTGTCTTCAGAGGCGCCTTTGAGCCTGCCATAGACTTCGAGGTCTACGACAGCACAGAGGCGGCGTCGAGCCCGCTCCTCTACGACAGCGACGGCATAAAACGCGCCGGCGAGCGGGGGAGCGCCACCCTCTTCTCCAATGAGAGCCAGCTCAGGATAGCCGGGCGGAAGTGGAGCCTGTACTTTGCCACGCTGCCCAAATTCGAGAGAGGAGCAGAGAGCAACCTGCCGCTCTTTGTGCTTGCGGGCGGCATCACCGTGAGCCTGCTGCTCTTTGGGATCACCTCGATGCTCGTGCGCAGCCGCACCTTAGCCGAGCACGTGAGCAGGGATCTCGAGGAAGCCAACAGGGAGCTGGAGGCCTTTTACTACTCGGTGGAGCAGGAGCTCGCGGTGGCGCAGCGTATCCAGCACGTCTTGCTCCCGAAGGACTTGCCAGCCCTCGAGGGCTGGGAGATAGCCCACCACTACCGCCCCGCCCGAGAAGTGGGCGGCGACTTCTACGATTTCCTCCGCTTGGAGGATGGCCGGATAGGCCTCGTCTTCGGTGACGTCTCGGGAAAGGGGATCGCGGCGGCCCTGGTGATGGCCAACACCCAGAGCGTGCTGCGCGCCGCCGCCCAAAGAGAAGGTAGTAGTGTGCCGGGGCGGGTGTTGGCGGAGGCCAACGGGGCCCTCCGCGCCTACGTTCCACCCAACACCTTCGCCACCTGCTTCTATGCCATCCTCGACCCTCAGGACGGCCGGCTCGTCTACGCAAACGCCGGCCATGACCTGCCTTACTCGTGGCAACGGGGCGGGGGCTCGAGAGAACTTGGAGCCACGGGGATGCCCCTGGGACTGATGCCCGACATGAGCTACGAGGAGCAGGAGGCTACCCTGGAGGTGGGGGACAACCTCCTCTTCTACAGCGACGGTCTGGTCGAAGCACACGCCCCTAACGGCGAGATGTTCGGTTTCCCTCGGCTCAGGAAGCTGGTCGCAATTCACGGTGCGCGTAGTGGGGAGGAGTTCCTCGACCACCTCCTAGAGGAGCTCTACTCCTTCACGGGGGAGGACTGGGAGCAGGAGGACGACATCACCCTCGTGGCGCTACATCGGACGGCGACCCGAGACTAACCTCTGAGGATAGGAGACCAAGGGTGAGTAGAATCGCCGTCCCTGGGAGCGACTCATCGAGGTGTATCTGCCTTACGCAAACAATGGGCGGAGTGCGAGGTCTCGGTCGTTGCCCTGCACCCCGTAAAATGGGCAAAAGGGAGGAGCATAGGGTGAAGACGATAACGAGGGCGGAGCTGAAGGCAAAGATGGACCGGGGGGATGACTTCGTCTTGCTGGAGGTGCTGGGCGAGGCTTCTTACCGGCGGGCGCATCTGCCGGGCGCGATCCGGTTCCAGGACACGGAGCGGGCCACGGCGCTCTTGCCGGACAGGAGCGTGGAGATCGTCGCCTACTGCTCGAACTTCAACTGACACTCCTCCACGCGGGTCGTCCGTGAACTGACGGCCATGGGCTACGAGAACGCCTACGAGTACGAGGGCGGTAAGCAGGACTGGATGGAGGTCGGCTATCCTACAGAGAGCGGCGGACATTTGACCAGAGACTCAAACTAGAAGTTTACCATTTGCGTCGGCGGGGTAAGAGTTGCATCGTCGGAACGCACCTTCGAGCAGGAGGTAGAGACCGATGGACAGGGTAGCTTGACATAGAGAAGCACTCTGTTGTTTGTTGTCCACGGCTTGGCGTCGTGGCAGGGGTCGGCGAAGCGCACCTTGGGGAGTTCGCTTCGCTGGCCCCAAACGTTCTCACCAATTTCTCCCCACCGCGGACACGCCCCACTAGCACCCTCCGACGCGGACGCACGAGGCCCACGCTGGCGCAAGATGTGAGGAGGTTGGATCATTAGCGTCCACAGGCTGGGCTCGAGATGATGGCGCTCTCCGTACGCCCCCTGCGCTGGGGTGCCGTCGGATGTCGTGCGGCGCTCCGAGACCAGGAGGGCTCGGATGCACCCGGCTGAGGCGACCTCGCATCCACGGGGGCATCCACGGGGGCAATTCGTTCGTCATCCGCTCACCTGGGCGACCTATGCGCTGGTCGGTTACTTCGCCTACCTGGAGACCGTGCTCGGACCGCTCATGCCGTTCTTGCGAGCGGAGCATGGCTTCAGTTACACCGTTGCGAGCCTGCATTTCAGCGCGTTCGCGCTCGGCGCCGTGCCGGTGGGCTTCTTCGGCGACCGCGTGGCCGGGCGCTGGGGACGGCGCGCTAGCCTCTGGGGCGGCGGGGCGGGCATGGCTGCGGGAGCGTCGCTCTTGGCGGCGAGCCCCGTGACCCCGGGAACGGTCCTCGGCGCGTTCCTGATGGGAACCTTCGGCGGCCTGCTCCTCATCACCACGCAGGCGATACTCGCCGACAAGCACGGGGAGTGGAGCGCCGTCGCCATCACCGAGTCCAACGTCGCGGCGAGCGCCTGCGCGATTCTGGCATCCCTGGCAGTCGGGGCCTTCGCGGCTCTGGAGTTGGGCTGGCGCGTGGCGTTGGTCCCACCGGTCGCGGCGCTTGTGTTGCTCGCGGTTCGCTTCCGCCATGAGCCCCTCGGCCGAGCCCGCACCCACGAGTCGGCGTCTGGCAAAGCCCCCTCCCCGCTCCCGGCGCGCTTCTGGGTCTACTTCGGGATTTTGTTCCTCGGCGTCTCGGTGGAGTGGTGCGTGGCCTACTGGGGTGCGGACTTTCTGGAAAACGGGGTTGGCATGGGGCGCTCCGCGGCGGCGACGGCCTTGAGCGTCTTTTTCGCCGCCATGCTGGTGGGACGGATTCTGGGCAGCCGCTTGGCCCGGCGACTACCGGGTGGGGTTTTGCTGCTCCTCACCTTGTGCGTGGCGTTCGCGGGCTTCCCTTTGTTCTGGCTGTCCGCGGTACCCGCGCTGGGCTTGCTCGGTCTGTTCGTCGTCGGGCTGGGCGTCGGGAGCATCTACCCGCTCGCCATCGCGGTCGGCGTGGCAACCGCCCCCGGTCGGACGGACACGGCAACCGCCAGGCTCGGGTTGGCCGGCGGCGGTGCGATCCTCACCGCTCCTTTCGCGCTCGGCGCCTTCGCCGACCGCGTCGGCATCGAAAGGGCGTACGGGATCGTCGTCCCGCTGCTGCTCGCTGCGGTGGTGTTTGCGCTCGTCGCTTGGTGGATGGGCGCGAGCGAGACGCAAGAAGATGAGTAACCCCTTGCCGGTGCCCCCTCGTGCGCCCTTGCGCAGGTAAGGTAGCGCCGGCCATGCACCGACCTCGACCCCAGGACGGTCGACCCGCGAGAGTAGTTTGCATACGACCAGCCTGCGATTGCCCGCTCGGGTCGCGCGTCTCTCTGGGTACCCCAGGCCTCGCGTGGTGTCACTGAAACGGTGCTCTGTTTGATAAACTCTGCGGGCGGAGTCTTCAGGAGAGGTGTCCGAGTTGGCCGAAGGAGCGCGACTGGAAATCGCGTAGGCGGTTTGAAGCCGTCTCGTGGGTTCGAATCCCACCCTCTCCGCTTTCTCCCTGTTTTGCAGGTAAAATATGGGAGGCCCGCCGTAATGCCCGGTGTCTTGCCGGTGTACCAGTCGTGGTCGGCCGCCGAGCTCGGGGGCACGGTCATGGTGGATTTTCATGGAGACTCGGCGTGGGAGAAGATGGAGTTCGCCGCCGCCGTGGACGGCAGGGTGGCGGCGGTCCTCGCACCCACACCCACGAGCCCACGGTCAACCTCCACGTGCTGCCGGGCGGGACGGCTTTGGTGGTCGACGTAGGGATGACCGGACCCTCGGGGAGCCTCGGAGGGTCCCCTCTGGAGCACTTTGCGGCCAAGCTCAAGGGTGAAGATCCCAGTTCGCTGGCCCCCTTCGAGCTGGCGGCGGGGCCGATGACGCTCGGGGCGGTATAGCTCCGGATCGAGGCGGGAAAGACTCAGAAGGTCGAGCGCCTGAGCCAGCCGACGAATAGAAGGCCGTGAGCGTCGAACGGTAGGGGCTACGTCGCGGTAAGAAGGCAGATGCTATTCAGAAAACTGCCGCGTCCCGATTCGGCAAGGTCACCGGTATTTCAGGCTGGAGAGGACCCACTCGAGTCGATCTCCACCCCCCGAATCGTTCCTTTGGGCGATGCCGCTCCACCCGGCTCCCCGGTACAACTGCGAGCGTGGATCACAGCGCCTCGTCCGGGCGCTGGTCCGCGGTTTTACAGATTCACGGCTACGGGGGTGATCTCAGAGATGGTGAAGGTTTCGGTCGAAGTGTGCAGCGAGGGTGCCCACTTCGATGTGGCGGTACGGGCCGAGAGCATCGAGCGGGCCGTGAACCTCGTAGAGGGGAGATACCCCGGCCGCGACATCAGGGTGAAGTTCCCGATAAATCCCGAAGGTTTCTTTGTGAAGGATCCCGCTGCTCGGAGTGGGGTAGTCGGGTTCGACCGGTTGGATGAGATGGCGGCTTAAGGCGGAACAGGAATTCGGAGCATCTTGCTTAGACGTCCTTGCGGACGGGGTCGCTCAGAGCCGTCTCTGGCCTTATTCACCGGAGTGCCTAGAAAAAGGGAATCCTCGGAAGTTTGCCGGCAACCGGCGGGGCGATTATTGTTACTTCGGTCACCTACCCGCGGACCTACCTACGCCTAGCGGGTATGCTCTCTAGTTGTGGTACTAATGTTCTTCGGCATGGAGGAGCGTCTGATGAGGCTAAC
The DNA here is from genome assembly GCA_030776865.1 of Actinomycetota bacterium. GTDB lineage: Bacteria > Actinomycetota > Rubrobacteria > Rubrobacterales > Rubrobacteraceae > JALYGY01. The sequence continues at coordinate 5,009 of JALYGY010000012.1, forward strand.
CAAGGAGGATCTGGTCGGAACCTACCGCCTCATCTCCGCAGGGATAGAGAGGTCCGACGGGACGGTCGAATACCCCTACGGCGAGGATGCCATAGGCTATCTCGTTTATCTGGACAACGACCGGGTCTCCTGGCATATCATGGCGGCAAACCGCCCACCTTTTTCCGATCCGGATCTTTTGGGTGGCACTCCCGAGGAGAACAACAGAGCGTTCAGGACCTCCAACGGCTACTTCGGGAACTACAGGATTGAGGGGGACATCATCCGCTACGACATCGAGGTGGCGCAGGTGCCGAACATGGTAGGGGCTGGCCACAGCTACGCGCACATCGAAGGAGACGAACTTCGCATAACCTCAAGGCGGATGCAGATCGGTGGTGAGCAAGGCCAAACCAAGTTTATCTGGAAGCGGGTGTGATCGGTCCGAGCCCCCTGTAGGTGTTAGCTTGGAGCCTGCTCGGGTCCAGGTGCAGCACCCAACCGTTGCATCGAACTCAGAGAGTGGTGGATGGTTGTGTTTTCCACGATGTTGTCGTCGCCGATGCCCCAGATGGTGATACCCGCGTAGGATAGAGATGGCAGGTCTTCGGATGGCAACATGACGGACGCGAGCGTAGCTCAGCATTGAAGGGAGAAGAAGCGTGCCCGAAGAGAATGAGGCGGTGGCCGCCAGCGGTCCCGAGGAGGTCTTGTCTTACTGGTTCCCCGAAGGTATCAACGATGCCGATCTGCAGACACTCCGGCGTCAGGGAAAGCGATGGATGGCCGGAGGCCCCGAGGTCGATAAGGAGATAACCAAACGATTCGGCGAGCTGTTGGAGCAGGCCAGACGCGGAGAGCTCGACCATTGGGCAGACACGCCGCGAGGACGCCTGGCGCTGATAATCGTCCTGGACCAGTTCTCCCGCAACATCTACCGGGGCTCGCCCCTCTCCTACGCACAGGATGAGAAGGCCCTCGAGCTAGCTCTAGAAGGTATCGAGGTAGGGATGGACCGCGAGCTGGGAGCCGTGGAGCGGAACTTCTTCTGGCTCCCCCTCGGCCACTCGGAGGACCTCGCTCTCCACGAGCGTAGCGTCCGCCACGCCGAGGAGGAAGCGGCCAACGCGCCACCCCACCAGCGGGCGATGGCCGAGTTCGGGGTCTCTCAAGCCAAGGCCGCCCGTAGCGTCATAGCGCGCTTTGGGCGCCACCCGCACCGCAACGAGATACTTGGTCGCACCTCCACGCCCGAGGAGCTAGAGTACCTGAGGACCGAGACGCCACCGCACCTGCGCCAGCCACCTTCCTGAGCCCTTGCTCATCGAAGTGCCTGTAAGAAGTGGGCAATCCCCCAGAGTTCGCCAAAAAAGGCCAACGCTAGCTCGGTTGGGACTACGTACTCTGCTGTGAGGATGCGCCGAACCACCCGAAGTATCACGGACCCTCACCGGCCAAGAGGAGTAACCCCAACTTTCCATCGTGGTCTCTACCCTGACGATAGCCGCGCTGTTCAACCCTCTGAGACGCCGCATTCAGTCCTTCATAGATAGGCGCTTCTACCGCCGAAAGTACGACGCGCGGAAGTCCCTTGAAGCCTTCTCGGCCAGGTTGAGGGACGAGACGGACCTGGAGGCCTTGAGCGACGACCTCGTAGGGGTGGTGTGGGAGACGATGCAACCCAGCCACGTCTCGCTGTGGCTGCGTCCTGACACTGCCCCGCAGCGCGGGCAGGCAGACCAGTAACCACCTTGTTACTGCAACCGGGACGGTACAAGCCAGCGCGCAGCGAACAAACCCTAAAAGCTCCTGCAAAAGGGTCGACTTAGCGGACGGGCTAGAACGGGTTGCAACGCAAGGGTTGCAACTGGGAATCGGGTAGGCGGTCAGCAAAGCCAACAGCTTTTGCGGTCGGAGCGGCGCTATCCGACAAAAAGCCGACAGCTGAGATGCTGACCAGCTGATAGCTGGCGGCATTCTGATAGAATCAGAACGCCGCGCTAAGCGGGGAGCTGGCGATGCCCTGTACCTGCGATCGCCTAGCAGGGCCTAGATCCCCGCCCGAGGCGGCCCGGGTTCGGTTGAGACCGGTGACTGCGGCGTAGATGGTCGGGTCCCGGGCAATGAGGCCCCGTGAACCGTGTCAGGACCGGGAGGTAGCAGCACTAAGCGGGTAACCTCATGTGCTACGGGATAGCCCTGCCGGAGCCTACCGGCCGGGAGTTCGCCGGGTTCGAGTCCGTCGACGGCGGGGTGCGCGGCATTGTAGGTAGCAGGTTTCAGACATCAGCTGTCAGCTTCTCTCGCCGATGCGCTCTGCGCATGATGGACGTCGTCGATGGTGCTCGCTCGCCGCCGCGCTTTCGCCCTGACCCGACATCGATCCCTGCTGAAGCTCCAAGCCTGAAGCCAGAAACCTGATGCCTGAAGCCTATATCGGCCGATGGATCACCGCGGAGCGTCGGCTATACTAGCCGTGTGAGTTCCCCCGTCCCGAAACCCATCAGATGAGACACGCGACGCTCTATCGCAAGTGGCGGCCCAGGCGTATGGGCGAGGTCGTCGGCCAGGAGCCGGTCGTGCGCACGCTCGCGCGCGCCATAGAGACCGGCCGCGTCGCCCACGCCTACCTCTTCTCCGGACCGCGGGGGACGGGGAAGACGAGCACGGCGAAGGTCCTGGCGATGGGGCTGAATTGCGTCCAGGGCCCCACGCCCGAGCCGGACGGTACGTGCCAGAGCTGCCGCGCGATCATAAACAACTCCTCGCTCGACGTGGTCGAGATGGACGCGGCCTCCAACCGGGGGATCGACGAGATCCGGGACCTAAGGGACCGGGTGAACCTCGCCCCCGTTGCCGGCCGGATGAAGGTCTACATCATAGACGAGGTCCACATGCTAACCGCCGAGGCCTTCAACGCACTCCTCAAGATGCTCGAGGAGCCACCAGAGCACGTCGTCTTCGTCCTGGCCACCACGGAGAAGCACAAGGTTTTACCCACCATCATCAGCCGCTGCCAGGGCTTCGACTTCAGGCGTCCCGGCGTCCAGACGCTCGTCGGGAAGCTCGCCGAGATAGCGGAGGCCGAGGGCATAACGGTAGAGCCGGAGGCGCTCACCGTCATCGCCCGTGAGGGCCGCGGCTCCTTCCGAGATGCCGAGGGTCTCTTGGACCAGCTCTCCTCGTTCGCCGAAGGGTCGATCACGGCGGCGATGGTGCGCGAGCTACTCGGGAGCGTCGGCTCCGAGGAGCTCCTGGAGGCCACCGCCGCACTGCAAGAACGCCGAGCGGCGGACGCGCTGCGCGTAGTGGATCGCCTCTCGAACGAGGGCAGGGACCTCGGCCAGTTCCTCGGCGAGTTGATCTCTTATCTGAGAAACCTGATGCTCCTGCCGTATGCCCCGGAGGTCGCCCTCGCCGAGGTCGGGGCCGAGGAGAGTAGTTCCCTCGAAGAGCAGGCCAAGAGCATCCCTACCGCCGAGGTCGTGCGACTCATCGAGGCTCTGGGCGACGCTCTGGGTCGCATAAAGCGCGGTGGAGACCCCAAGCTCGAGTTGGAGCTCTCCTTTCTCAAGCTGACCCGCGACTACAGCGAGCCTTCGGTGGACAACCTCTTGCGCCGGCTTGAGGTGTTGGAGATGGCGGTCGAGGGAGAAACACCACTCACGCCGCGGATCGCTCCAGCGTCCCAGGGAGCCGCGGTTGCCGATGAGACACTGGTGGCAGGGTCGGCAGAGGAGACGATCACTTCGGATGACCCTACCTCTTCGGAGAGTAAATCGTCGAAGAGCGATGAGCACGAGAGGGAGGCATCGGACGAGGTGCGCGACGCGGCGGTGGACGTCGCGGTTTTGTCCTCGCAGTGGGGACAGCTCATGGAAGACCTAAAGCGGAATCGCCAGGCTCTCACGGCCACCGTGTTTCAGGAAGGGCGTCCCTTCAGTTTCGAGGACAACGTTTTGAAGATCGAGTTCCCCGCAGATTCGGACTTCCACGCCGCAGAGGCGAGGAAGTCCCGGCACGGCGATGCCCTGAGGGATGTGCTCGAAGAGCACTTTGGCGTGAGACCTCGCTTGGAATGTCAGGTCGCTGACGGTGCGTCCGGATCTCCTGCACCTATACGGGGGGAGCTGCAGCAAGGGGTCTCCTCCCACGAGGCGGAGCGAGAGCCGGCAACCGGCTCGGGCGCCGACAAGGAGGGGTCCGAGGAACCCGCCGAGGACCCTGCTGGAGTTGGAGAGGCCCCGGGGGGATCGGACGCAACAAGCGGGCGCAGCGCATCGGCACCCGCGGGGACGGCGCCGGATGCGAAAGGACTCGATGATAAAATCCGCAGCGAAGACGAGGTCTTCGAGATGGCGCGGGAGCGGTTCGGTCCGCGAGATCCAAACGGAGGGAGCTAGAGGTCATGGGCGGCAGAAGAAACGTAAAGACGTTCTGTCGCTGACGCAAACTCTACACGGCTCAGATTCACCTTGATCTCCAGAGACGGTGGGCTAGAGACCGCCTTCCACCTAGATCACAACGCCCCAGGTAGCTTCCCCAAATAGGGAGACGCTACTCGCCGGTCTCGGTGTCCGGTCCTACCCACATCCTCACCGCCTGCTCGCCCGCTGCGTAGTAAGCGTAGGCTAGACCCTTCAGCTATTCTTCAGGCAGTTCTCTCATGAAGATGTTCGTCAGTGCGCGGAGCGCGCGCAGCGAGCTCTCCTCAGAGTCGCTGCCGAATTCGGGCGTCTGTCCTGGAGGATCGGCCTTGTCACCGAGTGGGCGGTGCCCAAACGCTTTCGGGTTGGCGCAGTCAAACGACTCAACAGACCTTCGCCCCGGAGGGTAGATAGAGTACGCTGCAGACCGGTATAGTAGGATCCCTGCTAAGAGTTACAGAAATCTAAAGAGCACTTACCGGAGGTGGTGGAGTCACTATGGAACCTTCAGCGGATGAGCTGCGAGTCCTGGATGGGAGCAGCGCCCGGAACCTAAGGAAGCTGGAGCGCA
>JALYGY010000013.1 GCA_030776865.1 Actinomycetota bacterium
TCGAGCTGCGACTCGACGTTCTCTGAGGTCCTGAAGTCCTCCTCCAGGAGACTCAGACGCTCGCTTACCGCCGCGCGGTAGCGCCTGTCGAGCTCCTCGACCACCCCCAAGGGGCTCTCGAGCTTCAGCCGCACCCGCCCCTCCTCGTCCAGCAGGTCGGTGATGTAATGCTCGAGTTCCGCGAAGCCGCTCGCCTTGAGAAGAGCGTCGCGCTCGATGGTGCTCGTAGCGGCCTTCGCCTTCCGGGCGAGGAGGGCGGAGACGAGGAAGATGGGGGGTGTGAGGCCCAGAGCCGAGCGGATGCCCCCCTCGACAAAGGAGCGGACCTGTTCTGTGGTCCCTTCCTCCTGCAGGAGGTCCGCCTTGTTGATGATCAGGACTATCTTCTTCCCCCAGTCCCGTATCAACTCCAGGTACTCGCGCTCGCTCTCGGTCAGGGGACGCTCGGCTGAGGTCACGAAGAGCACCAGGTCGCTTCTGGGCACGAATCCCCGGCTGAGCTCCTCGTGGTGACGGATGATAGCGTTCGTCCCCGGCGTGTCCACGATGGCGATCTCGTGCAGAAAGGCGTTGGGGTAGCCCTTCTCGAGGATCCCATCGCCCCGCTCGCGCTGGACCGGCTCCGGGCTGTGGCGCAAAACGGTGATGCGACTCGTAGTCGGCGTAACGCCCTCCTCGGAGATCCCCGCCCCGAGCAGGGCGTTTATGAAAGCGGACTTCCCCGAGTTGAACTCGCCGACGATGACGAGCAGGAACAGCTCCTCCAGATCCGAGAGCGCCCGCCGGACGAGCTCGACGTCCTCGGGCGGCGCCCCGAAGTCCTTCAAGAACCCGATAAGCCTCTCCATGAGCGCCCGCTCCCGATTTACCAGGGCCTCCCGGCGCTCGTCGAGGATCCTCATCTACCAAGCCTCCCTTCTTCCACGCATTATATAGCCCGCCCGCGAGGTCGGTTTCGCGGCGACCCCGGCGTGGTAAGAAGCGGACGAATTGTCCGTCAAGCGGTATGGATGGAGGGATGCGTGCATTACAGGAGGCTGGGCAGGACGGGACTCGAGGTCTCGGAGGTCGGCTATGGGGCGTGGGGGATCGGCAAGAGTCAGTGGCTCGGCGCCGAGGACGACGAATCACTGAGGGCCTTGAGGCGGGCCATAGATGGCGGCCTGAACTTTATAGACACCGCGCTCGCCTACGGCGAGGGTCACAGCGAGCGGCTCGTCGGCCGGGTGGTTGAAGAGGGGGACGAGACCGTCTACGTCGCCACTAAGATCCCGCCTCAGAACCGAACATGGCCGGCCCCTCCGGGACTCTCCCCGCAGGAGACCTTCCCCGGCGCGTACGTGAGGAGGTGCACCGAGCGGAGCCTAAGGAACCTCGGGCTGGAGGCCATAGACGTGCAGCAGTTCCACGTCTGGCACGACGAGTGGGTCGGCGAGGGGGACTGGCTGGAGACGATCGAGGACCTCAAGAGGGAGGGCAAGATCCGCTTTTTCGGCGTCTCCATAAACGACCACCAGCCTGCGAACGCCGTGAAGCTCGTAGAGACCGGCGTGGTGGATACGGTACAGGTCATCTACAACATCTTCGACCAGAGCCCCGAGGACGAACTGTTCCCGGCCTGCATGGAGCACGACGTAGGCGTCATCGTGCGCGTGCCTTTCGATGAGGGTGCTCTGACGGGAAGGATCACGCCGGAGACCACCTTCGAAGAGGGCGACTTCCGCAACGACTACTTCCGCGGCGACCGCAAGGCTGAGGTCTACGAGAGGGTGCGGGCGATCGTCTCCGAGCTAGGCGTGACCGAGGATGAGGTGGCCGAGGTCGCGCTCCGCTTCGTCCTCAGCCACCCTGCGGTCTCGACCGTGATCCCGGGTATGCGCTCCGTCCGCAACGTCGAAAGGAACATGCAGGTGGGGGACGGCGAGGGTTTGCCAGAGGATCAGGCCCTTCGCCTGAAGGCCCACCGCTGGGTCCGTAACTTCTACGCCTAGCGAGAGAGGACCCGTAGAGAAGAAGGCGGGCCGTCGGCGACATCAGCCGCGTCCAACGCCGTTGCCTTCTTTCGTAGTAAGCTAACGAAGCTTTGCACTCTTCGGCGTCCAACTCGTAAGAGGCCTTGCGAATCTTCGGCAAGCGCCGCTTCGTGGTGCTGGCGTTCTCGTTGCTCGTGATTTTCTGGGGGTCGGCGTTCGCGGTGGTAAAGGTCGGGCTTGGCTACTCACCGCCGGTGCTCTTCGCCGGGCTGCGGATCCTCATCGGCGGGCTCGCGATGGTGGTGGTGGCCCTTTTGTGGGGCGGAAGCCCTAATGTGCGCCGCGACTGGCCGGTGTTCCTGCTGCTCGCTGTGTACAACGCCGTACTCTTTATCGGGCTCCAGACCTACGCCATCCTGCACCTGCCCTCGGGCTCGGCGGCGGTCCTGGTCTACCTGCAGCCCATACTGGTCGGCTTTCTGGCGTGGTTGATCCTCGGCGAGCCCCTCTCGGCGGCCAAGATCGTCGGACTGCTGCTCGGTTTCTGCGGGATCGTCGCGGTGAGCATGGAGAGCATCTCGGGGGGCACGAGCGCCCTATCGCCGGTTGGTGTCGCCTTCGGGGCGGCTTCGGCGCTCTCCTGGGCGCTGGGGACGGTGTACTTCAAGAAGTACGAGGAGCGCATCTCTACTCTCTGGGCGGTGGCGATGACGTTCCTGGTCGGCGGGGTGATTCTCACGGCGCTCGGGCTCGTGGTCGAGGGGTGGAGAGAAGTCTCCTGGACCGGCGAGTTCGTGGCCAGCTTGCTCTATTCGGGGCTGGTGGGGATCTCGCTCGCGTGGGTGATCTGGTTCGCCCTCGTGCGGGCGGGCGAGGCCAGCCGGGTAGCAGCCTACATCTTCGCGGTGCCGCTGACCGCCGTCCTTTTAGGGGTCGTCTTTCTCGATGAACCGCTGGGCTACCCGCTCCTTATAGGGGCAGCCCTCGTCGTTTGCGGCATCTACCTGGTCAACCGTGAACCTCGACGAGCCAAAGAGGCCGCGGACTAGCCGGGCTGACGGGCGCTCCGCGTTGTGCGAGGATGTTGGCGGCGTCTTGCACAGGGCAGAAGGGAGGAATCTCTACAGCGTGCAATCTGCAGACGAAAATCTGGAGATAAGACCTCCGGTGCCCCCGTTCACCGAGGAGACCGCGACGCAGAAGGTTAAGGCCGCTCAGGACGCTTGGAACACCCGCGACCCCGAGAAGGTGTCGCTAGCGTACACGCCAGACTCTAAGTGGCGTAACCGGGACGAGTTCTTCGAGGGGCGCGAGGAGATCGTCGCGTTTCTGAGACGCAAGTGGGCGCGCGAGCTCGACTACCGGCTCGAGAAGAACCTCTGGTGCTTCACCGGCAATCGCATCGCAGTCCGTTTCGAGTACGAGTCGCACGACAAGGATGGACAATGGTGGCGTAGCCACCTCTACGACCGGATTGCAACACCTTTCTGACCTCCGTCTGCGAGTGGTTCTGGACCGCGGGCCCTTGAGGCGGTCGTATCATAGCGGCGCCGGAAAGGCCCGCGCCACACTGATTCCCGGTGGGGGAGCGGCGTGATGGCCCGCGCCATTGGTCAACCGCCCTACGCTCGGTTTCCGGGGCTCGCTGGGCGAGGAGCCGGAGGTAGAGGTGGGGCTGGGCTAGCGGTTCTGTTCTCGTGCCTTGCTCTCCGAATTGTCAGGAAAGGGACTTTAGGAAGTTCGCTCCCCATTCGCCGTAAAAGTGTCGGAAAATACGCAATATAGACGATGCGCACACTCCGCTGCTTCGGTATGCTGCCCTCATTACCAACGACGCGCGGGCTTTAGGAGATCTCAAGTAGTAGGAGGTTAGTCATGCGCATCGCGGTCGTGGGTGCCGGTGGTACGGGCGGTTACTTCGGTGGGCTACTGGCT
>JALYGY010000014.1 GCA_030776865.1 Actinomycetota bacterium
GCCGTATCCCGGCCGGCGTAGAGCTCGAGGGCGCTCGCGATGGCCTCGGCGACGGTAGCGGGGTAGTAGGGATCCGAGGCGAGCTCGAGCTCGCGGGGGTTGGTGAGGAACAGGGGTTCCAATATGACGGCAGGGATGTTGGTCTCGCGCAGGATCTCGTAGGAGCGCCCGAACTCCCCAAGGTCGCAGGTGCCCAAGGTTCGACTGATACCGCGCTGGAGGTAGGTCGCCGCCATGCAACCCCTGTGCGACCGGTAGCCGAGCCGCTCGAAGTAGAAGGAGGCGGTTCCGGACGCGGCGGGCGTACGGTGGGCGGCGTGGTGGATGCAGACTATCATCTTCGCCCCCGAGGAGTTCGCCAGAAAGGCCCGGTCGGCCGCCGAGACCTCCTCATCATCGCTACGGGTCAGAAGTACCTCCTTGGCTGGCAGTATCTGAGCCACCTCGTGCGCCACCGCGAGGTTCAGATCCGCCTCCGAGAGCCCCTCCGAGAGCCCGTTAGTGGCGACGTAGCCGGTGTCCCGGCCACCGTGGGCCGCGTCCACGATGATGGCCCCGGAGAAGAGATCCTCAGGGAAGTAACCCCCGCTCTTGTCCGGTAACTGGTGAGTGCCCAGAGTCTGGGCGGCGTAGGTATCCAGAACCTTGAAGACCGCTGCGTCCACGACGCTGTCGTCCTGGAGGCCGGCGTTCTTCTGGAAGTCTCGAAGGGCCCGGGCGGTGCGGGCGTCGAAGAGCCCGTTCACTGCTCCGGGATCGAAGCCCAGGTCGTTTAGCATCCTCTGGAGCTCCACCACGTCGGCCCCCCTGAACGGCGGCTGGCGAAGGTAGAGCAGACGCTCCCCGGGCCGGTAGCCGGACTCCACGATCTCACGCCAGGTGATCGGTCCGACGAGCCCGTCCGCGAGGAGGCCCAGAGCCTGCTGGAAGGTCTTTACGGCCAGCTCGGTCCCCACCCTGAAGACCCCGTCTATGCCGCGGTCGCCGAGGTCGAGACCCAGGGACTGCAGGCGGGTCTGGAGGTCAACGACCTCCCGCCCCCTGTCTCCCCTTCGCAGCGTGCGCACGTCCTAGACCGGCCTCCCCTGATCTGCTGCGACCATATCCCGCCCGCGTCCCAACGGGGGAGCGCCGGGCGTCCTCGGGATACCCGGCGCTCCAGAAGAGCCGCGGACTACTTACAAGCTCCTAATCCTCGACGACCCCCAGGATGTCGTCGGCGTCGAGGATCATGTAATCCTCGCCGTTGAGGCTGATCTCGGTCCCCGAGTACTTGGCGAAGACGATGACGTCCCCCTCGCTGACCTTGACCTCCTCGCCCTCGCCGACCGCCACGACCTCGGCCGTCTGCGGCTTCTCCTTGGCCGTGTCGGGCAGCACAATGCCGGAGGGCGTCGTCTCCTCGCGCTCGACCAGCTTGACCAGCGCCCTGTCGCCTAAAGGCTTGAACTTCATCTTTGTACCTCCTCTTGTCTTCGGACTTTACACGACGCTCTGCAGAACCGTGCGCGACGTGCTCGGGCTCTCAGGGGTTGCCCGCCAGAGATTGTAACCGTGAGCGTTACTTGGTGCAATTAGAGTCCGAGCTGCGCGGAGAGCTGGTTTTTGGGGAGGGCGCCGACCGCCTGCTGGGTGACCTGGCCGCCCTCAAAGCGGGCGATGGTCGGGATGCTCGCTATGCTGTAGTTCATCGCGGTGGCGGGGTTGTCGTCCACGTTGAGCTTGAAGAAGCGCACGTCGTCGCGCTCCTCGGACATCTCCTCGAGGATCGGGGAGACACGCCGGCACGGCACGCACCACGGCGCCCAGAAGTCCACTATGACCGGCTTCTCCGACTTGAGAACGTCGCTCTCGAACGTCGCGTCAGTTACCTCGGCAACCGCCATACCTTCAAAACCTCCGTCGCTCGAACGCTCGACTCCAGGTGCCGATATTCTAGCACGCCCGATGGCCCCTTCTTTGGGGGCAGGGGCACTACGCCCGGCTCTCCTCGAAGCTGCGAGAGAGGAGGCCTATCTGCACGGACTCGGCGAGCTCCTCGGCCCGGCGGGCCTCGAAGAGGCCGGCGCCTAGACCTTCTGCGTTCGCGGCGGCGCACCCGGCCGCCAGGCGCACGGCGAGGGCGGGCGCGAGGTTTCGGTGCAGCAGCCCGGCCAGAAGCCCCGCGAGGTAGGCATCGCCGCTCCCGATGGTCGAGAGGGCCTCCACTTTGGGTGCCCGGGCGGAGACGATGGCTGCGTCCGCGGTCAGGTAGGAGTGGCCCTCGCGCGAGGTTATGCACGCGCCCAGGGCGCCGAGCTCGACCAGGCGGGAGAGACCGCGGGGGAAATCTCCCTCCTCGATGAAGTCGAAGCCCACCACGCTCTCGGCCTCGTGCTGGTTCGGGCTCACGAGCGAGGCGCCGGCCTTGAGCGCCGCCCGGAGGACGGAGGGGGTCGAGTCCACCACCGTGTAGAGACCACGCTCCCGCGAGCGCTGGACGAGGCCCACGAGAAAGCCCTCATCCAGGTTGGGTGGCAGGCTCCCGGCAAAGACGACCGCCGTGGCGTACTCCATCAGGTGCTCGAGGCGCCGGGAGAACTCCCGGGTCTCGGCGGGGCTCACCTCGGGGCCGTACTCGTTGATCTCCGTCTGCGTCCCCGCCATCGGGTCTATGATCGCGGTAGAGGTCCTGGAGTGTTGTTCTATCTCGACGAGATCGAAGGGTATTGCAGCCTCGGAGAGCCCATCGCGGATCGCGTCTCCGTTGCGTCCGCCGGCGAAGCCGGTAGCCAGGACCGGGACGCCTAAGGTTCTGAGGCCCCTGGCCACGTTTATCCCCTTGCCGCCCGCCAGCGTGACGCTCTCGGAGGCCCGGTGGCGGTGCCCGAGGGACAGGCTGGGGACGACCAGCGTCCGGTCGACGGCAGCGTTCAGGGTGATCGTCAGGATC
>JALYGY010000015.1 GCA_030776865.1 Actinomycetota bacterium
TGTTTCGGGAACCACCCGGCCTCCATGGTGTCTAGCACCACCGCGACCCTTTTAACCGGGTTGGTTCCCGTTGCGATTGGGTTACTCCGCCAAGTTAGTTCCTGGTCCTACGCTTTTTACGCGGTCAGCTCCCGCTCCGGGATTCATGACTTAGCGGCCCTGGCATATTTAACTGTCGTAGTCTAAGTTACCATACGGTACCCCCGCTAACAAGCCTCTTCTTGCCTACCCTAAGCCCTTGTCATCTCCAACCGCTCGGCACCGCCCTCGGTCAGCAGGGCTCGGAACTGCCACCCGTTCAGTTTTCGTAGTTCCGGGCCGAGGGGCAGATGTCGTTGAGCACGCATCCCGGGCAATCGGGCTTGCGAGCCTTGCAACGGCGGCGGCCGTGGAAGATGAGGAGGTGGGAGAAGATGGTGCGGTCTTCTTCGGGAACAACCCGCAGGAGATCCCGCTCTACCTTCTCCGGGTCTCTCTCTTCGGTGAGGCCGAGCCTGTTCGAGACGCGCCGGACGTGGGTGTCCACGACGATGCCCTCGTCCGAGCCGAAGGCGTTGCCTAAGACCACGTTGGCCGTTTTGCGCCCGACCCCGGGGAGGGCGATGAGCTCGGCCATGGTGCGCGGGACCTCACCCCCGTGCCTCTCGAGGAGGTCGCGGGCCATGCCCTGCAAGGCGCGCGCCTTGTTTCGGTAGAAGCCTGTCGGGCGGATGTCTTTCTCTAGCTCGGTGGGGTCTGCTGTGGCGTAATCCTCGGCGGTGCGGTGCTTCTCGAAGAGGGTCCTGGTGACCTGGTTTACCCGGACGTCGGTAGTCTGGGCGGAGAGGATCGTCGCCACCAGGAGCTCCAAGGGATCTCTCCAGTCGAGTTCGGTTCTGGCGTCGGGATACTCCCTCTTGAGGCGGGGTATGACCTCTGAGACGGGGGCGGCGTCTGAGTTCACGATCTCTTACGGGCCGCGTGGCCGGTACGCATGCTGCTTCGCACGATGGCCGGGCATTATATCGTGGATTACACTACCGGTTCGGGAGACCGCCACAGAGGGAGCTTGAGCATGGCCGATGTCACCTTCGATTACCGGAACCTCTTCGAGGTGGAGGGCGGCCTAGAGGATAGGGAGCTGGACGAGGTTCGGCCCCGTCTGCGGGAGGCTGTTGACGAGCTGCTGGGGAGCTCGCCGGGCTTCATGCGCCTGCCGAAGAGCGGGAGGTACGCAGAGGCCTCGGTAAGGGTGGCGGAGAAGATCCGGGGCTCCGGGGCGACGGACTTTATCCACGTCGGGATCGGGGGCTCGGCTCTCGGGCCGATGGCCCTCCACAAGGCGCTCAACCACCCCTACTACAACCAGCTCCCGGACCGCCGCGGGCCCCGCATCCACTTCGCCGAGAACACCGACCCGACCACTCTGGGCGCCATCCTCGACGTCGCGGATCCCACGAGCACCTGGGTCAACGTCGTCACCAAGTCCGGCTCGACCGCCGAGACGATGGCGAACTTCCTCGTCATCCGCGGCTTCCTCATAAACTCGGTGGGCAGCTTTGGCTACCAGGGAAGAACCGTCGCCACCACCGATCCCGAGAAAGGATTCCTGAAGGAGATCGCCGACCGGGAGGACCTCGAAGTGTTGCCGATCCCGCAGGACGTCGGCGGGCGGTTCTCCGTCCTCACCCCCGTCGGGCTGCTGCCGGCGGCCGTCACGGGCCTGGACGTCGAAGCCCTGCTCTCCGGGGCCGCCCAGTGCGTGGACGAGGTAAACGAGCAGGGGGCCGAGCACCCGGTGGTCGTCGGCGCAGCGCTGTACTACCTCATGGACACGGCGAGAGGGCGCAACGTCCGGGTCATGATGACCTACGCCGACGCCCTGGAGCGGCTCGCCGCCTGGTTCGTGCAGCTCTGGGCAGAGTCCCTGGGGAAGGACGGCAAGGGCTCGACGCCCCACGGCGCCGTCGGCACCACCGACCAGCACTCCCAGGTCCAGCTCTACATGGAAGGACCACAGGACAAGGTCATCGAGATCGTCGAGGTCGAGAACCATCCGCGCGACCTGCAGATACCCGAGGCCTACGAAGACCTCGAAGGCGTCGGCTACCTCGGTGGCCACACGGTGGCCGAACTCCTGAACGTCGAGTGCGACGCGACGCGAAGAGCTCTTGCCGAAGCCGGACGCCCCAACTCGACCATAAAGCTCGGCGCGGTGAACGAGGAGAACCTCGGCTACGTGCTGCAGGCTCTGGAGGTGCAGACCGCGGTAGCAGGCTCGCTCTACGGCGTCAACGCCTTCAACCAGCCAGGTGTGGAGGCGGGAAAGCAGATCACCTACTCCAGGATGGGAAGGCCGGGATACTAGGCTTCAGGTATCAGGTCTCGGGCTTCAGGGATTTTGGCAGGAGAAGGGTCTCCTTTGCCCAGAGAAACCCTTCTGAGGCGATGGACAAACCCCGCCGTCAGATGGAGGGGCATCAGCCAATTATTACCTGAAGCCTGATGTCTATTTAACCGCTATACCGAAGGTCGTCATTGGCACGGCCCTGTCGTGCAGTGCTCGCTCTTGCCGATCCCGGACCACGCGCCAGAGAGTCGGCTTGTTCTCCCGCAGCTCGCAGAACGCCCGGCTCCTCTCGACGTCGTCGGCTACGAGCACGCCGCCGGCTCGTAGTCGGGGCCAGGCCACTTCGAACTCGCGCCGCATGTTCCGGTAGGTGTGCAGGCTGTCGTGCACGAAGAGGTCCACCGTCTCGACCTCCTCGAGGAGGCGGGGCAGTACCCGCCCGCTGGCCCCGCGGTGGAGCCTCCACCGGCTCCTTAGCGCTTCATCCACAGCGATACCCCAGAACCCCTCGTATTCGTATCTCAGGGGCGGCAAGTCCACGCTGTGGAGCACGCCGCGACCGTTCTCCTCCAGGGCCCTCAGGACGAACGCCGAGCTCACACCGTAGGCTACGCCGGTCTCCACGACCACGTCCGGTTCGAGAAGGCGGCACATCAGATAGCAGCAGCGCGCGAGCACGGAGTCGGCGGCCCAGCGGGGGTCGAACGGGTCCCCGCCGCGGATGTTCTTCAGCAACCTGCGCGTCCTTTCTTCGACCACTCTCAGCGCGGGCTCCTCGAGAACATCGGCCACGCAGCCGAATCGTTCCTCCACGTCCCGAAGCGCTTCCTTCCAACTTATGGTCTCGTAGACCGGCGGCGCGCCGGAGAGAAAACCCAGGCCAAGATCCACGTACCCACCCATGCGGTCGTAGAACTCTCGCGGGCGCCGCAGAGCGAGGGACGCGAGAAGGCTCCAACCTCTCAACATTTCCAAGTACGCGCGGCTCACCTCACGAACGCTCCCTAGGGTATGCTCCGACCGGCAGCCCAATGGTAAGCTACAGGGGTGTCTTCCGGTAGTCTTGAGGGCGCGGTTATAATGTAGGTTTGCGCAGGCGGAGAGAGGACGTTTTGATCATGAAGTGGCTCAAAGTCTACGGTCTCCCGAAGTTACCCCTCTTCCTCGCGCGCCTGGCGCTGCGGCTCGGGCTGCCGGGACCGACGTGGTACAAGTGGAAGGCGGCCTCGGCGGGGACCGGGGTCATCCTGGACGAGATGATCCGGGCCGCCGACGACCTCGGCTACGACGGCCAGAAGATAGGCAAGCTCGCCATGACCCGCATCGGCGAGAAGCAGGGGCGAGACCTGCGCGAGCAGCTCGAGGTCAAGACCATGAAGGACACCGTGGACGTCGTAATGCTTGCCAACCGCTTTTTCGACATCGAGATCACGCTGACGGAGACGAAAGACGGCGAGTACGTGATAAACGCCGACCGCTGCCCGTGGTTCGGCGGGATGGGCGTGGAGGGCGTTCCCGGCTGGGACGTCAAGCCCTGCGCCGCCTTCTCCACCTACGAAAAAGCCATGGTCCAGGCGATAAACCCGAACGTAAAGCTGTCGTACACCGAGAAGCGGACCACCGGCGGCCACACCTGCCGCGGCGTCTACCAGTACAAAGACAAAGAACTCGGCGATAACGTCGAGCCTCAGACAGATTTCGTCGGGCTCGGTAAAAAGCCAAGGAAGGTAGAAGCTAAAGCGGAGTAGCCTTGGAACGCATCGAGATAGATACCGCGCGGGGGAAGGAGCGGGTCCCGCCGGGACAGTATCTCGTCGGTGACCGCTGGCCGATACTGACC
>JALYGY010000016.1 GCA_030776865.1 Actinomycetota bacterium
GTAACCCCGACGAGCCGGTCGTACTTCTTGGCCGCCTCGACGACCTGGCTGACACGGTGTATATGCGAAGCGAAGGAGGCGACGATGATCCTGCCCTCGGCTCCCTCGAAGACCTCGTTGAAGGTCGCCCCGACGACCTTCTCGCTGGGCACGTAGCCGGATCGCTCGGAGTTGGTCGAGTCCCCGAAGTAGGCGAGCACGCCCTCCTCGCCCAGAGCCGCGAAGCGCGCAAGATCCATCGGCTCGCCCTCGATGGGCGTCAGGTCTATCTTGTAGTCGCCAGAGAAGACGATGAGCCCGGCTTTGGTGCGGAGCGCAACTGCCACCGCGTCCGGGATGGAGTGGTTGACGTTCACAAACTCCAGGCCAAAGCCACCAAGGTTCTGGGTGTCCCCGGCCTTTATCTCTCGAAGGTCCCCTTTCTTTATGCCGAACTCCTGCAGCTTGGTCCTGACGAGACCAAGCGTGAGCCTCGTGCCGTAGACGGGAACATTGAACTCCCGTAAGAGGTACGGCAGGGCACCGACGTGGTCCTCGTGGCCGTGAGTCAGGACGATGCCCTTGAGCTCCTTGGAGTGCTCCCTGAGGTAGGTGAAGTTCGGTAGTATCAGGTCTATACCCGGTGTCTCCTCGTCAGGGAAGGCCAGGCCGGCGTCGATCAGAACGATCCCGCTCTCCTGGCGAACGGCGGTCATGTTCTTGCCGATCTCCCCCAGCCCTCCCAGGAACACTACCTGCAAAGCGTCGCTATCCAACAGCCCCTATTGCCTCTTTCCTAAAACCCTCTCGCTTGCAGCCGCCAGCGATCGGCTTTGTTCTCGCTGGCGACCTTACCGTACCATAGCTACCGAACGCTCTCTGCAGGAAGCTTCTCTGTCTCCTAAAAACCTCGGCCCCATCTACTGCCGGGTTATCTGCCAACTCCGAGACCGCGGAGGCGACCTAAAGCTGATCGGTCTCCGCCTCACGCCGGGCGCGCTTGGGATCGAAGAAGCAGGCCATGATCGCACACACGACGGGAATAGCGGCAATCAAGATGAGCCCCAAAGTGTAATTCCCGGAGAGCTGGTGAAGGGCGGCGAGGGGGAGGGGCGCGAGAGCGGCGGCGGAGATCATGACCGTGGAGGCGGGGCCCTGCACCTTGCCCAGACCCCTGCGGCCGTAGTAGTGCGCCCAGATCACCCCCGCCACGACCCCCTGCATCCCGGAGGCAGAGCCGAGGAGCGCGGCGTAGGCGGCCGCCATGAAGGGCGTGGAGACGAGCTGCAAACCCGACACGGCCAACAGGAGGACACCCTGGCTGAAGATCAGTGGCTTCCTCGGACCGAGCCACTCCACAAGCATGCCGGAGATTGCCGTAGCGGCGGCAGAGGCCACGGCGAAGGCCACGAACACCGCGGCGGCTACGCCTGCTCCAACGCCCCGCTCGCCGAGCACGGATACCTGGTGGAAGACGAGCGCCGTCACGACGAACGGGACGGCCGCCAGCGGAACGGCAAGAAGCCAGAAGTCGCGCGAAACCACAACCTGCCAGCTACCTCGCTTCTCTCCGGCCGTTTCGCCCCCAGGATCCTCGACCGGTTCCGAAGCCCCATCGGGGTTGAGGCCGACCGCTTCGGGACGGTTGCGCACGATTAGGATAGCCGTGGGGATGAGCAGAGCCCACACCATCACGCCGAGCGCCACGTACGCCTCGCGCCAGCCCACGGAGCCTATGAGGCCCTGTGCAGCCGCGGGAAGCACGGCGTTCGAAGCCGCGAGGCCCAGGAAGACCACGGACATCGCCCGGCCCCGCTGCCTCACAAACCACTGCGCAGTGAGCATGGTAGCGGTGACGGGGAGCGAACCCTGGCCCAGGGCCCTCATGGCCGCGAAGCCCAGGAGCAGCGCCACAGAACCGGCGGCCAATGACATCCCGAAGCAGGCCACACCGAGACCGAGCGCTATGACAGCCAGCATCAGCCGAGCCCCGAAACGGTCTACAAGCCGGGCGACCAGCACCACCATCGCAGCGCTCACCGCCGTCCCAAACGCGTAGAGCGTGGATAGATGAACCCTCGAGATGCCCGTGTCCTGCAAGATGGGGTCGACGAACACCGAGAAGACGAACGACTGCCCCGGACCGGAGCAGAACGTAGCCAGCGTCGCGACCACGACGACGGCCCAGCCGTAGAACGGCGTCCTTAACCTCGGCAGCGATGCCCGGATCGAATGTAACGTCTCTGTACCCCCTCGCGACTCCCGCTCAGCCCAGTAGAACTTCAGCACGTCCGGCCGCGTGGCCGTGCGCCGCTAGACCGATCGTGCCCTGTTTCTTATTGTTACACAAGTGTGTGCTATTTGCACATACTTGATCAAAGAGTTGCGAGACGAGCGGATTACACGAGATCCTCTGGCGGTCCGGGGACCCTCTCCGTACCTCGAAGTCAATCCTACACTCTAAGGCGAGGAGCCCTATCATTCCACTCTCGCCGTCTCTGCTGTTCATTGTTACTACACAAATTTACCTTACTGATGTACAGTTGTATCGAGTACATCCAGGCGGCGTGCGAGCCGAATGCTGGCTGGAGCAGGCCCGGGTATCCCGGGTATGGGTAGTACCGGCGCGTGCGGGCCTCTGGTCGCCGGTGGCAGCGATCCTGGGGCTATTGCGGGGTCCGTGGCGAAGGAAGTGTCGGCTGTTCGGCTCCGCTCGTGGCGAAGGCTGCGGGCAGGTAGGGAACGTAGCCAACGAGCCCGCGAAGGAGGTGGCGAGGTTTGAGCGAAGCGGTAGGCGGGACTGGCCAGCGCGTAACCCTGGGGTCGACGGTGACATTAGCCCTCCCCGAGGGGGATGGGGAAGCGGTCAAGTTCACCGTGGTGGAGGGAGGGCAGGCTGATCCCAGCAGGGGTTGTATCTCCTCGGAGGCGCCTCTAGCACAGGCCGTCGTGGGTCGCCGGGTCGGGGACGAGGTGACGGTCCAGGTTGGACGCCGGGCCCGCACCTACCACATCGTCGCGGCGACGGGTTAGTCGCCGAGCGGTTCCGGAATCGCCGAGCAAGGAACAGACATGATAGTAAAGACCCCACTTCCTGAAGGATATCGTGGGCACACCACGAGAGGCGCAGCGAATTGTAGGCAGACCCTCCACCGGGTTGTCTTGTTCACCCCGTGAACCATTTGGCGCTGGCATACAAGGAGGACACCGCGGTGTTTGGAAGCCTTCAAGAGCTTAGGGTCGAGATCGCCGAGAGCCTGCAAGATCTAGACGCCGCCCGGAAGCTGGAGCAGGCGGCGCAGCTGAGGCACGCCAGGGAGAACACGCCAGAGACCGAGGCAGTGTACCTGGCGCGCCGGGAAGAAGCCGAGTGCATCTACAAGCGCTACCGCCGGTTGCTTGTGGAGTTCAGTCGAAGGGTCGATACGCGTTCCGGAGACCGTTGCAACCGGGAGCAGCAGGACTCCCTCCGGCGGGGTTCGCAAACATAGAAGGGTGAGTGGCCGGTGAATCCTGCAGGAACATGAAGGTGTCCGCAGAGCAGCAGCACGGAGACGCTCCAGCAAAATCCCGGCGCACGCTTCTCGCGGAGCTCTCGGAGGCGCTGAGGATCGTGGCGCCGGGACCGAGCTTCGGAAGGGCATAGACAACATAATCCGGGCGGGGAACGGCGGCCTCATACTGGTAGCCGACCCGAGTTCGCTGGGGGGATCGATCGTCTCCGGTGGGTTCGAGCTGGGCTGCGGCTTTACGGCCATGCGGCTCTACGAGCTGGCGAAGATGGACTGGGCAGTAGTGATCTCTCCGGATCTGTCAAAGATCCACTACACCAATGCGCAGCTCAGCCCCGACCCGAGTATTCCTTCGACCGAGACGGGCATACGTCACCTGGCAGCTCAGCGCACGGCCCAGCAGACCGGTGCTGTGACGGTCGCGATCTCCGCCCGGCGCAACCTCGTGACGCTGTATCTTGGCGAGAAACCTCCGCGCGACCTCGACGACACAAGGGCGGTGCTGGAG
>JALYGY010000017.1 GCA_030776865.1 Actinomycetota bacterium
GCACAACCGATGTACCGCAGGATGGTGGTGAGGCAGTCCCTTAGGCTGGGGGTGGTGCTGACTCTTATTGCTCTGGCACTGAGCGCTTGCGGAGGCGGCGAAGAGCAAGCAAAGAAGCCTCGCCCCCTACCAGAGGATCCGAAAGCCCTGCGCCCCGGAACGTACCGCTCGGAGGAGTTCAAGCCCTCGCTCTCCTTCAGGGTCGGCAAGGGATGGGCAAGCGCACCCCTAGAATCGTCCGACGCCTTGCAGATCGCTCGGGGACAGACGGCGGGGTTAGGTTTCGCTAACGTCCAGGAAGTCTACAAGCCCACCAGGACAGGCACGCCGACGTGGTCGTGGGGGACGGGCCACAGTACTACATCCCGATATGTACATCGATAGTAGGCAACCCGAACTGCGTGGACCTCTCCAGGTTAAGCACTGGGGGACCAATTTTGCTCGTTGAAGGAGACAAGGCAGGCGTCATCGTCTTGGAGGACGTAGAGGGTGAGACGGTTACGATCGGCTTCAGTAGTCCGGCTAGCGAGTTCGGTGAGCATGCGCCCGAGGCGCAGAAGGTGCTAGAGAGCGTAGAGTGGAGAGGCTCATAGTAGCCCTTAGCGGTTTTATTCATCCGAGTGCGTGGAATAAGAGTTCTCGGAAGTTCGCATAGCCCCCGGTCCGCGACCGGTCCCGTGTACCTCTCTCACCCCCGGGGTAGAAAGCCACCAGCGAACCACTCTAAGGAAAGGAGCCTAGAACATGGTGGATCGAAGACGCGAACACGCCGTGGACGAGGCGGCAGCGAGGTTCGCCGACACCCTCGCCGAGTCCTACAGGATCGTCTACAAGCAGGCCGCCAACGCGCAACAGCGCCAGGCTCGCCTCGCCCAGGATTTCTCCGAGCGGGTGATGGACCACCTCAGAGAGCAGGCCGAGAGCGGGCGCGCCGCCGCCGAGCAACTGACCGAGCAAGCGAGGAGACAACAGGAGGCCGGGCGGGAACTCGCCCAGGAGTCGGTCAATGCCTACGTGGAGTTCCTCGACACCGCCTTCTCCCAGTACCGGGGGACCCTGGATCAGGCCCAGGCTCAGGCCCAGAGAGCCGAGGCCAACGCCACGAAGGGCTTCCCTATCGCCGGTTACGACGAGATGAGCGTCGATGAGATAAGGGAGCAGTTGGGCGACCTTACGGTCGAGCAGCTTCAGGAGGTGAAGCACTACGAGGAACGCAACAAGAACCGCTCGACCCTCATTGAAGAGATCGACTTCAGGCTCACGGGCAGCAGGTAGATAAAGCCATAACGAAGGCAGCTAGTGTAGGGCCAGGAGGCTTAACTCTCCGGCCCTTCTTGTTGCCCTTATTCACCCACGTGCCTAGAAGAGGAATTCTGCGAACTTCGCCTTATCCGAATTCTCCGAAGTTCGCAGGGCCGGGGTAGCTACCTTTTGGGGTTCCGGCGCTTTTTCGCCTCTTGGAACGAGACCCGTGTGACACGTGGGGGGTGCGTGGGGGTTCGCCGGCTGGCATCATCCAATTGTGGTGAAAGCGTTGAGCGGGGAGGGGGCCACATGAGCGTCTTCCCGACCAAGATTCTCCTGGCACGCCGGCTCCGGCGAACAAGCACGCGATGAAAGATAAGAGGAGGCCCTCTATGACGAAAGCCGGAAATGAGAGGCGCTCGACTCCCCCGCTCAAGAGGCTGCTGATTGCCTTGGTCTTGGCCGCGCTGCTTGTGGTGGGATGCTCCGCCGACGACAAACAGGCGGGGGGCGCAAACACCGCGAAGCACGAGGGCACGGCGGCGGGCGCGCCCGTGCCCCAAACGCGAGCATCCGAGGGTACGGCGGTGTGACCGTGGCCCAACAAACGCCACCAGCATCCCGCAACAACACCACCCCGTGGCCCGCGGCGCGGGTCGCCGCAGAGGTGGAACCTTCGGTGGTGCAGGTCAACGTCGAGGCCGTACAAGCGACGCCATACGGCCCCCAGGAGGCGCAGGGCCTAGGAAGCGGCGTGATCTACCGCGAGGACGGCTACATCATCACCAACAACCACGTCGTCGAGGGGGCTAACGCGGTGAACGTAGCCTTCGCCGACGGCTCCGTGGAGGAGGGCGAGATAGTGGGGGGTGACCGCTCCACCGACATCGCCGTGGTGAAGGTGAACCGCGATGGCCTCCCCGCCGCGGACTTCGCCGAGAAGATGAGCCTCCGTATCGGCGAGCTAGCGGTGGCCCTCGGCAGCCCGTCTGGCTTCCAAGCCACCGTGACGGCGGGCGTCATAAGCGGCCTGGGCCGCGAGGTCCCGCCTGAGCTCACCGGCGGCCAGGCACAGGACCCCTCGCTGGTAGACCTGATCCAGACCGACGCCGCCATCTCCCCCGGCTCCTCCGGCGGCGCCTTGGCAAACGAGGAGGGGCAGGTCGTGGCCATAAACGTCGCCTACCCGCCCCCCGCCCAAACCGGGGCGGTCGACATAGGGTTCGCCATACCCTCGCCTACGGCTGTCTCGGTTGCCGACCAGCTCATCGAGGACGGTGAAGCGGACCACCCCTACCTTGGGGTCTCGGTGGCCAACCTCACGCCCGAGATCGCCGAGCAGTTCGGCATCGCGGTAGAGTCGGGCGCGCTCGTGACGGACGTGGACCCGGAGGGGCCTGCGGCGGAGGCCGGCATAGAGCCTGGCAGCGTGATAATCGCCCTGGGTGCCCAAGGAGTTGCGGACACGGGAGATCTGCTGGCCGCCTTGCGCGACTATAGGCCCGGGGACACCGTCGAGCTGACGGTCGCCGCAGAAGAAGGAGAAACGCGCGAGGCCTCGGTGGAGCTCGGGGAGCGCAGCTAGGAACGTAAAGGAGGGAAACGGTGGAACGAGAGGCGGGGGCCGGCAAAGTGTTGGGGGGACGCATTCTCTCGGTGATCGCACTTCTCTTCTGCGTCCCCGTGGGGATCCTCTTCGTTTCCGTGGCGACCGGAGCAATTGGGATCGTGCTCGGGGTCGCGGGCTACGCGCTGGGGGCGCGGCGGCTTGGCTTCGCTGCCGTCGTGCTGTGCACGGTGGCCATGTTCTTGGGCCTTCTGGTGGGCCAGGGCGCGATGCCCCGCGCCTACGACGCCGCGCTCGACGGCGCCAAGCAGGCCTTACAGAATCTCTCTCCCTAGTGTGTGCTGCGCCGAGTGCCCTACCATCGCCCTAGGCAAGGCTCCGGCCCCCTCTTATGCCCTTATTCACCGAAGTGCCTCGAGAGACTGTTTGGAAAATCGTGCGGGTGGCGTCTAAAGCGGTAGTCAATGAAATTGGACCACCCCTCCGATGTCTACTATTAAGCATAGCGCCGTAAGCTTCGGAACGCCCGACATGCCCCCGCCAGACGTGGGAAGCAGCATAGGTC
>JALYGY010000018.1 GCA_030776865.1 Actinomycetota bacterium
TGCGCCAGAGCCTCAGCTCCTCGATGCGGCGGGCGTGGCGCTCCAGGCGGTGGCGGTCGTAGGTCTCCATCGCTCTCCCTCTTCTCGGCACGGCGACACCTCCGAGATACTACAGGGTACCGATGGACCGCACAGCCCGGCCTCTCTCGCCAGGGGTCACCGCCACAACCTCCGTAGAGCGACAGGCCCTCCGCCTCTATGACGGTTATGTGTCAGCGTCCCGGGTTGGCGGGGTGAACGGCCGGGCCTCCTCGCGCGCTCCGACGGAGCCGTCTTCTTCAATGGGGCACGAAAGGGCGCGTGTCCGCAGGTCTCCGCCGATTGGAGGGTTTTGCCGCTTCGCGCCCCGTCCTGGTACGGCCAGCCGGAACGGAGGAGCGGGATCTGTGTTGTAATCTAAGGCGCGAAGGGAGAGAGGAAAGGAGCCTCCAAGGTGAGCGAGAAGGTCTACCGCAGCGAGCTTACGCCGGTCGATTTCCTCAGGCGCAGCGCCTACATGTTCCCGGAGAAGACTGCGGTCGTCTACGGCGAGCGGCGCTACACGTACGGGGAGTTCGAGGAGAGGGTCAACCGCCTCGCCTCGCGCCTGCGCGACGCGGGTTTGCAGAAGGGGGATCGGGTGGCCTTCCTGTGCCCGAACATCCCGCCGATGCTCGAGGGGACCTTCGCCGTACCCGCGGCGGGTTTGATCCTCGTCGCCATAAATACCCGGCTCAGCGCGGACGAGATCGGGTACATCGTCGAGCACTCGAAGGCCAAGATGGTCTTTGTCGATGGCGAACTCGAGGAGCTGCTCGAGGGCACGGACGTCGAGCGCGTGCGCGTCGACGACACGGGTGAGCCGGGCGACCCCTACGAGGATTACCTGGCGGAGGGCTCGCCGGAGCCAGTGCCGAGTGTCCTGGAGGACGAGGAGGAGATGATCTCCGTGAACTACACCTCCGGGACGACGGGGCGGCCGAAGGGTGTGATGTACACCCATCGCGGGGCGTACCTGAGCTCTTTAGGCAACGTCATCGAGGCGGGGATGGGATACGAGACCAGGTACCTGTGGACGCTGCCCATGTTCCATTGCAACGGCTGGACGTATCCCTGGGCCGTGACCGCGATCGCCGGGACGCACGTCTGCCTGAGGAAGGTCGAGCCGGGCAGGATCTGGGAGCTCTTCGAGTCCGAGGGGATCACGCACTACTGCGCGGCTCCGACGGTCCAGATACCGCTCGCCAACCACGACGACGCCCACAAACTGGACGCGGAGATCATCGCCTGCATCGCCGGCTCTCCTCCGACACCCACCCTGATAGGCCAGTTGCTGGAGCTCAATATCCGGCCGGTGCACCTCTACGGCCTGACCGAGACCTACGGGCCGATGACCACGAGCGCACCACGCAAGGGGTGGGAGGAGCTCGATCCCGAAGAGCACGCCCGGCTCCTGGCCCGCCAGGGCCAGGGCTACGTCACCGCAGACCTGGTGCGGGTCGTGGACGAGAACATGAACGACGTCGAGCGCGACGGGGAGACGATGGGCGAGATCGTCATGCACGGCAACATGGTGATGAAGGGCTACCTCGACAACGAAGAAGCCACCGAGGAAGCGTTCGAGGGTGGCTGGTATCATTCGGGCGACGTGGCCGTGTGGCACCCCGACGGGTACGTCGAGATCAGGGACCGCAACAAGGACATAATCATCTCCGGCGGCGAGAACATCTCCTCCATAGAGGTAGAACGGGTCCTCGCCCGTCACCCGGCCGTGATGGAGGCCGCCGTCACCGCTATGCCGGACGAGAAGTGGGGCGAGCGCCCGAAGGCCTTCGTTACCCTCAAGAAGGGACAGGAGGCGACAGAGGAGGAACTCATAGGGTTTTGCAAGGAGAACATCGCCCGCTTCAAGGCCCCTGCCGCCGTCGAGTTCACCGAACTTCCCAAGACCTCGACCGGTAAGGTGCAGAAGTTCGTCCTACGCGAGAAGGAGTGGGCCAGCCAGGAGAAGCGGGTTCATTAAAGGCTTCAGGTGCCGGAGCCGTTGTCGGGTACCTTTGAGCGGATAGGTAGAGCGCTATGGCCCGGCTCCACATACTCAAGGTTTTTGTCGGTGAGCGTGGCAGCGGCAACCCTCTGGGGGTGTTCCTCGAGGGGCGTGAGGTGCCGGATGAAGACCGGCAACGCGTCGCGGCGGCGCTCGGTTTCTCCGAGACGGTGTTCGTCGAGGATCCCGGACGAGGAGAGCTGCGCATCTTCACGCCCGAGACGGAGCTACCCTTCGCCGGCCACCCGCTGGTCGGCACGGCCTGGCTCCTGGCGGAGGAAGGCGTCGAGGCACCGGTGCTGCGTCCTCCGGCGGGCGAGGTTCCCGTCAGGTTCGACGGAGATCTTACCTTTATCTCCGGGAGACCAGAGTGGGCGCCGCCGTTCGAGCACATAAAGCTCGGTTCCCCCGCCGAGGTGGAGGCACTCGAAGGTCCGCCGGACGGCAAGGATCTCGTGGGGGTGTGGGCCTGGCAGGATAGGGGAGCGGAGGTCGTGCGCGCCCGGGTCTTCGCGCCGCGGGTCGGCGTAGCAGAGGACGAGGCGACGGGGGCGCACGCCGTCAAACTGGCAGCCCGGCTGGGGCGCAGGATCTCGGTCCGGCAGGGCAAGGGGTCCCTGATCCTCGCCGAGCCTAGAGCCGATGGTAGCGTCGAGATCGGCGGTCGCACCGAGCTCGTCGAGGTGCGCGAGTACTAGAAGGAGGATCTCATGATCGAAGCAGAGAGACGGGCCTACGAGCACATACTCTTCGAGATGGATGGGCCTACGGCTCGCCTCACCATGAACCGCCCCGAGAAGCGAAATGCACTGTCTCTGGCCCACATGCAAGAGGTTATCGGGTGCCTCAAGGAGATAGGCGAGGGCAAGGAGGCTCAGGTCGTCGTCCTCGGCGGCAACGGCCCGGCCTTCTGCGCCGGGCACGACCTCTCGGAGATGGTCGGTCGCGACCCGGAGTTCTATCGCCACCTCTTCGACGTCTGCTGCGAGCTGATGGAGACGATACAGCAGATCCCGCAGCCGGTGATCGCTAGGGTCCACGGCGTCGCCACGGCAGCCGGCTGCCAGCTCGCCGCGACCTGCGACCTCGTCGTCGCCTCGGAGGAGGCCCGCTTCGCCACCCCTGGCGTCAAGATCGGGCTCTTCTGCTCGACCCCGATGGTGGCCCTGAGCCGCGCGGTGGGTCAAAAAAAGGCGATGGAGATGCTCCTGACCGGCGACTTTATCTCCGCCGAGAGAGCACTGGCCGAAGGGCTGGTGAACAGGGTCGTCCCAACGGAGGAGCTCGAGGCGGAGACACAAGAGCTCGCCGACAAGATCGCCGAGGCCAGCCCGCTCGTCGTGGGGGTCGGCAAGCAGGCTTTCTACCGCCAGATCGAGATGCCCACGGAGCAAGCCTACGCCTACACCAAGGAGGTCATGTCCTTCAACGCTTCCTTCGCCGACGCCCAGGAGGGCATCTGCGCCTTCCTCGAGAAGCGCAAGCCGGAGTGGAAGGGTCGCTGAAGAGGACCAAGG
>JALYGY010000019.1 GCA_030776865.1 Actinomycetota bacterium
ACTGTGTACCCGAAGACGAGCTGCCGCACAAAGAGGGTGGCGGGCTCCGGACGCCCCTCGGGCGTCGCGTCGGGGAACTCGCTGAGGTGGATCTCACCCTCCTCCAGCCACTTTTTGTACGGCCGCCGCCTGAAGAGGGCTCTCTTGACGCTCTCATCGTGCTGAAGCTCGCGCCGCTCGGTGTCCACCACGAGCATCCGGCCCGGCCGCAGCCTCCACCGCTCGACGACCTCCTCGGCGGGGATGCGCAGCGCCCCATCCTCCGAGGCCATGACTACCCTTCCGTCTTTCGTCACCGAGTAGCGCGCCGGCCTGAGGCCGTTGCGGTCGAGGGTCGCGCCGACGACGCGCCCGTCGGTGAAGGCTATGGCCGCCGGGCCGTCCCACGGCTCCATGAGGGCGCTGTGGTACTGGTAGAAGGCCCTGCGGTCTTCTTCCATAAGGTCGTCGTTCTCCCAGGCCTCGGGGATCATCATCGCAACCGCGTGCGGGAGGCTGCGCCCGGCGAGGTACAGGAGCTCGAGGGCGTTATCGAAAGAGGCCGAGTCGCTCTGGCCCGGCTGGATGATGGGCGAGAGCTTCTCCATATCTTCACCAAAGAGGGGACTCCTCAGACGGCTCTCTCGCGCGCGCATCCAGTTGATGTTCCCCCTCAGCGTGTTGATCTCACCGTTGTGGGCGACATAGCGGTAGGGATGGGCCAGCTCCCAGCTCCCCAGAGTGTTCGTCGAGAAGCGCTCGTGGACGAGCGCGATCGCGCTGGCGAACGCCCCATCTTCGAGGTCGGGATAGAACCGCGGCAACTGCTCCCCCTTGAGCAGGCCCTTGTAGATCACGGTCCTAGAGGAGAGGCTCACGACGTAGCCGCTGTGCGTGTCCTGCACCGCCCTGTGCAACCGACGCCGGATCACGTACAGCTTCCGCTCGAAAGCCGCCCCGTCCCCGTTCCGGCGCTCTATAAAGAACTGCCGGACTCTAGGCATGACGCTCCGCGCGACCCGACCGACCGCCCCCGGCACCACCGGCACATCCCTAAAGCCCAGAAACCGCTGCCCCTCCTCGGCGACGATCCGCTCCAGCCGGTCCTCACAGTCGAGGCCCTCCTCCCCGCCGAACTCGAAGAGCACGCCCACCCCGTAGAACCCGGCGGGCGGAAGCTCGATGCCAAGCCCTTTGCACTCGCGCCTGAAAAAGGAGTCCGGGATCTGGACCAGTATCCCCGCCCCGTCCCCCGTCTCCGGGTCGCTCCCGCTCGTGCCCCGGTGCTCGAGGTTGCGCAAGACCCCGAGCCCCTCCTCGACCGTCTCGCGCGTGCGCCGCCCGTCAACGCGCGCCACGAACCCGAGCCCGCAGGCGTCGTGCTCGTATGCCGTATCGTAAAGTCCAGGATTGAGGATCAACGGGCTGCCTCCTACAGCAGAGCGCCAGAGTAGTCCCACTTTTTACACGAATCGTACGCGAAGCACAAGAGGGAACAAACGGTAGCATACTAGTATCAGATAAGGCTTCTGGAATGTGGCCGGTGGCGAGCGCCGGCGGCCGCCGTTCGAAGTTCTAGAGTTCGTCGAGTTCGGTCCGGAGCTTCTCTTCTTCTTCGAGGAGATCCGAGAGCAGGAGCCTGAGTTCGGCGGCCTCGGCCTCGACCTCGGCGAGGCGCAGGGTGAGCTCCCTCTCGCGGGCGGCGGTCTCGGGGGTGCGCCTCTTCGGGCGGTAGCGCTCGCGGATGTCCTGCAGCCGTTTGGTAGCTTCCTGGCGCACGCGCTCCCGGTTGGACTTGAACTCCTCGCCCTGCAGGTACTCCAGGCCCCGCCTGACCCTCTCGTCGGAGAGGAGGTCGGCGATGATCTCCGCCGAGCTGCGCTTGAAGTTCTTGTCTTCGGCCACGCCGGACCCTCCTATCTACGACCACGCATATTGTAATCCCTGGCGGGAGCTATGCCGCGTCATCTTCGCGGAGGGCCTACCCGTCATCGTGCGGCCTTTTTCACGTCCGTGAGCAAAACGCGCCCGCCGGCACCTGTGCCCTCGATCTGCGCGAGGTCCACGCCCAGTTCCGCGGCCTTGCGTCGGGCGGCGTCGGTAGCCTTTGGCTCCTCGGCGTCCACGTCCCGGGTCTCCGGAGCTTCGGTGTCTTCACCCGCTCCCCGCGCCGGAGCATCCTCGCTCGGTCCGGGGGCCCCCTCCAGAGCCCGTCCGGCGCCGCCGGATGTTTCCCCGGAGGTCCGGAAGAGATCCTCGAGGATCCCGGGGTTGTTGTCGAGCGCTTCCAGGGCCTGCCCGAGGATATCGCGGACGTTATCTAGGCCGGCCTTCAAGAGCAGCTGGGCCTCTACGCCCTTCGCTTCGAGCTTGACCTTGTCTACATCCGCTTCCACCCCGACGCTGAGCTTCACCATGTCGGCGAGCTCTGCGTGCAGCGAGATGCGGGCCCTCAGGTTCTCGACATCCAGGTTGAGCTCTTCGACCCCGAGCGAGGGTACGTCGAGGGTCAGGTCGGGAGGGCCGCTGGCAGCCTGACGTTCTTGGGCGGACGCGCGGCCGTCGTACTCCTGTCCGAAGATCTCACGCTGGCCAGCGCTCTCAGACGAAGAGCTGGTTGTTTCTTGCGGACCAGAGCCTTCCGGTGGCATCCGGCGCCTTCCTCCCATGTGCTCTAGTAATGGACTCTTCGTGCCCTCCTCGGCTCCTGAATAAACTTGCCGCCCAAGATAGCGTACAAAACCGCATCTCCTGCCGGCGAGAGCAAACAGGGTAGAGACGAATCGCGGGGTTTCGGCTTCGACGAGGGTGAGTCACCCGACAAGCCAACGATCAGCTTTATCCTCTCTCTGGGCGAAGGCAGGCGCGTCGAAAAGGAGCTGCGTAGATGTCTAGTTTTCGTGGGCGTCGGGTATAGGAAAAAGGACGGTCTAGCAAAGATGCAGGCTCCAGGCCAAAGAGCGTGCGTCAGATAGGAGGTCGTATGTCGGAAAGTGGTCAGCAGCAGGGAGGCGGTCAGCAGCAACAGCAGCAGCAGTTAAGCCCCGCGCAGCGGTTGGCACGTGCGCTTCAAGGAATCCGGCAAGTGCAAAACATGATGGAACTCAACTACCCGCAGAACGGCAACGCGATCGCGGTGCTGCGAGAAGCGGGAGATCTGGTGTGGGGAGAGATAGAGAGGATACAGCAACAGCGGCAGCAGTAGAGTCCTGAGGGCTCTAATAATCTGTGTTTGATGCCTCGGAGATCGTAGCTAGCTCGCAGGACCTCCCTGCCCTAGGGTTCGTATGTCTCTTCGTATGTCTCTACGGTGACGTCTCCATTACGGCGGCGTACTATCGTCACCTTGCGGATCTTTCGGGTGCGAGTGCTGCGGCCGCTTTTGCGGTTCTTGCGCCGGCGTCGGCGTCCGCGCATCGTACTTCTCCTTCGGGGTGGACAATAACAAAATCACGTTACACCCCAAAGTGCTGGTTCTCAAGCGCCATTGGCCCAGTAAGACCCTCAGACGGCGCGAGAGGGGCCTTTCACGGAAGAGGAGGCAGAGCGCCGGGATTGTGGTCTCGCATCTGTGGCAGATAGCCCCGGTCGATAGCCCCGGTCCTCAATCGACACCCCTAATTCGTAAGAAAACACTACATCTTCATGGCACCATGAAAATCAGGAACTCATTCTGCAACCCATGAATATTCATGCGCCACCCCAAGGTGTAGGGTTTAGGGTCGGGTGCTCGACCGGTGGAATCGGGCGATATCCGGCCCCTGGCTGCATAAGGCTGCGGATTCTCGTAAGGGGCTTCCGAGTATGCGCCTTTCAACGACGTTCGGTGGAAAAGCCGTCAGTAGAGGCACCAAGCGCTGCCAGGTGTCATCGTGGGGATGCGCTGGCTAGCTCTGCTGTAACGTTCCGAGAAGGCTAGCCTTCTCGGCGGCCCTTGTTAGGTGCTCTTAGAGAGGGTTTCGCCAAGCGCAAGGTTCCGTTCGGCCAACGCGAAATAGAGCAGCGCCAGAAACCCCGCTTTCTTACCTATCGGGGACGGGGTGCTGGCTATGGCGCTTGGCATGATTTCGATCAAGTTACGGTCGCACCGGCTATCGAAATCGCCGAGGAGACGGTAGCACAGATCATGTTCCCGACAGACAGCATCGACCGCGTCTATCGGCGGCGTATTCCCGGTCGGGTCACCATGACCGAATCCACAGTAATTGCCGTAAACCGGAAAACTCAATTGCTGCTGCGTAATCTGATCATCAAGCAACCCTATCTCGGCCAACTCGGAGACTGTGGGAATGAGGATTTCTCCCACCGGGTAAAGGGCACTTGTCGTGAGGGGTCCGCCGGTGCGCTGTGGGTCTATGGCTGACTTCCTGACCTTAGCGACGTTCTTGCCCGAACCCGCGTGACTCCCGATCTTCTTGTCGCCGGATCCCTTCCCGCTCGAACCCTTATCTACGATCGGTTTGGCTTGCGACTTAGGCTTGGGCAAGCGTACACCTCCGGCCTTCTCAAGAGAAGGTTTTGCTATCTTCATCATTTCCCGGCGAAGCGCGTCCTAAACTCCCAGGCAAAGGCATGACTGGGGCGAAGGACAGCGGGGATTACCAACAAGTGAGACGAGCTTTCGAGACTTCGGTACCCCGGTACCCGCGAAGCACACGAAATCCTTCGTCCAGGTACTTGGATAATAGAGGCAAGAAGAAGCATCCCAGCCGACCACGGGGTTCGGGTGTCGGCCTGGCGGGTAAGACCTCCATCGAAGACGTAGTGGATACAACAGAGGAGGATAACCGAACATGAGCCTTGGCAACCTGGGCGACCTAGGCAACCTCGACTTGGGTCAACTTCAAGGGTACCTATCGGGCGTGAACTTCCCGGCTGGCAAAGAGGAGGTCGCTTCCAACGCCGAGAGCAACAACGCACCGCAGGAGTTGGTACAGAAGATAAGGGACTCGGGCACCGACACCTTCAACAGCGCCGACGACGTGATGCAGAAGGTGCAAG